>CAYSZJ010000009.1:0-56906 GCA_964435435.1 uncultured archaeon | reverse complement strand
GCGCGGGTGCTTCGGCAGCGATTATTGCTAACAAGATTATGGAATAATTTTGATTTATTTTTTTAGTTGGCAATATAATAAAAAGCAAAACTTCTCATTTTAGTCTAACTTCAATTAGCAAAATTATATAAATGTTTTTGTTTAATTTTTTTTAAACAAATGAGTATGATCCTTAATTTTTAGTTCTTTATTTTATTTTCTCTAATAAGTGTGGTGAAATAATAACTGGACATTTCAACCGATTAGAGATTCTCATCCGTAAGTTTTTTATTGTTCGCATGCCACATTGCGTTTGATATAATTGATTTATCAGCTTGTTACTAGATTCATTCACGACTTTTATGGATTTAGAGGGTTTTATATTCGGATAGTACTCATGAACGTGTTGAAATCGAAACACATATTCTTCATTTTCTATTAACGTTTGTACCGCACTCTTCAGCCATGGATGAGAATTTTCAGTTATTATTTGAGAGAGAAAATTGAGAGTGCACCTCTTTTCAGGAGCAAGGCGAAATTGATAATAAAACTTTACGATAATTCTTCTATAAGCACGCAACCAAGGGAATTCTTTTAAATACTTTCGGAGCTTTTTATGGTGATAAGGAGACATTTTAATGGGATTCCTCAGGATAAGATATTTAATTTTATTAAAATGAGATTTTGATGTTTCTAATTCCGTCCGAAGTTCTCGAATTGCTGCCCTCCACGCCTTGTAAATCTTAGGAACAATATATTTCATTCCTTTATGACTAAACTTGAAGTTCTTTTTGGTGAAAATATCATCATATTTTTTCAAAAACACTTGTTGTCCTTTCCATTTGGCAAATTGAGAAGAAGAGAAAAACGAGTTCAATTTCTGTTCAAGTTTGATTGGATTATCATTTGATAAAATCTTTCTTATTTTTAAGTAGATTTCCCAGGCATATTTCGTGTCATCAAACTTCAATTGAAGCGTACACGCGTCTTGTTCTTTTTTCTCTAATGCAATCGTAGTCTTGCGTAATGCGTTCCATTCTTCTATATGGTCAAGAAGATGTTCTTTTTTTACCTTAGTTAGCTCCTTGATGAGACCTCTTGTAAGCAGTTGGATGGCGTGAAACACACATTTTTGAACAATGACATGGGGGAATACAGCTTTCACGCCTGATTCAATTCGAGTAGAAAAATCGATAGTCATGAAATTCACGGGCTTTGAGAGCCATTTTTTTAACACATGCAAAAAAAAGATGGTCTCTTTTTCACTCTCTCCTGAAACTAAAGCTCCCGCAATGGGCTTATTTTCCAAGGTATCCGTGGCTATTAATAAGCCAGGCTTTATTGTTCCATTTTTTGGTCGTTTTTTTTTAATTTCACCGATTTGAACGTCCCATCTACAGATATGAAACCTGAAAAGTTAGCTGGCGGATTCTCATCGCTTAAATCAGTTGCTACTTCGCCCTTTTTCCCCTGCCTGTTTATCCATCTTTCAACAGAAACGACTGTCACTTCGACGTGGTGGAGCTCATTCAGATCTCGCGTAACCCTTCGAATAGAATCTCCTCTTTCTAATACTCGGGAAACTGCATATTCTATCACTCCAGGCATGTATCTGGAATTCATGGGAATTAGCGGATGCTCTATTCCAAACACCTCTTTACAATTTTTACACTTGAAATACACTCTTTCATATCGAATTCGGCGGCAAATACGAGGGTTCCCTAAATCTTGAATAGTCCTAATGTTATATGTGTGTCTTTTTATACCGCTTGAGTCACAGAACGGACACCTTTCTGGGAAAAAATCTGCATCGGAATGCTCACGAATTTCTACTTCTATCCCATTCTCATTTTGTTCTTCCATATAATTAGTTAGTCTTTTACGAATTTAAAGTTTTAGATGAGTTTTGAAATTACAGCAGATAAATGGAATGCTTGAAAGGGGAAAAATACGAAAAGAACGAAATTCTTGGATTAATCCACGGTGTAAACCAAGGGAGTTGAAAATCTCACAAATTATGTCGTAGAGAACGAAATAAACTTAATATATAGCTAATATTATAGGATCATACTCAAACAAATCACAAAAAAAATAAAAATTATAAAAATAAGTGAGATTTATGGCACCAACAGAAGCTTCACTTGAAGCGTTATCTAAACTTCGAGAGCTAAACTCGGAATCCGGATGGTATATCATTCCAATACTCGCAATAGTGTTATATATTTATGGTGTTGAAATTAAGAATGCAAGAGAAACAGGAGATTGGAGTACAATATTTGCTGGGTTGACTGTGTTGGGGTTAGATTTGATTAATGAAATTTGGAATGGACTCATTTTTGCTTTTTCTGATGTCTCCGCTTTTTGGACTACACCTGGAGCGAGTGCATATATTATTTTAATTGGATGGAATATAGAAATTGCTTTTATGTTCTCTATTGCAGGAATAACATTTGCTAAGTTTTTGCCAGATGATAAAAACAAGAAAATACTTGGACTTCCTAATCGATGGGCTATGGCAATTGGCTTTTCTCTTTTCTGTGTAGTTGTTGAGATTTTCTTGAATTGGGGCAATTATTTAATCTGGGAGTACGTTTGGTGGCATTGGTATAATCCAATTCTAATCTTTCTAATAGGATACTTCCATTTCTTTATTGGAGCTTTCTACGTTTACTACCTAGCTGATAAAAAATCAAAATTAAAAGTGGTTGGGATAATCTACGCTATAGGATTAATATTTTTGTGTATTTTTCTCCCGCTAGGTGTTGCTGGAATAATTAATTTTTAACTTTCTTAACTCCTCTTCTTTTTTTATTTATTACTTTATTTGAATTTTAATTTAATTTTAAATTGTGTAATTTTTTTAATTAAACACGTTTTTAATTAAATTGCTGTTCATTTAATGAATTTTTTTACTTCATGTGAAAGGTTAGATTCTTCATAATCTTATCCCTTTTTGATGCCTCTTACCCTTTCTGTAGAGTATAGTTAATTTTATATAGGTAATTTATTTTATTAATATTGAACTTATTTTTAAATAAATTAAATCTAAAAAAAAATTCTAAGTACATGTAGTTGAGACCGCGATGGTCGCATCTATGGATCATACGGAACTTTTTGAGAAATCTAAACAATTTTTTGAACAAAAGGATATCCAAAACACTTTAGAACAATATGAAAAAGCTCTTGAATATTTAGATCGGACAAAAATCAAAAATAAATCAGAGTACATTCAATTCTTGCAATCAATTCTAGCACACTGTAGAGAAAATAATTTACCAGAGCAAGAAGCATTAGCTTTAAGAGCATTAGGCAGAACTTATTCTATTTTTAAACAACATGCTGAAAGTATGAAATGTCATTACCAATCATTAAAAATTCAAAAAAAATTAGGAAAAAAAGTAGAAACTGCTGAAGGATTAATATTTCTTGCAGAAGATCTTGAAGTATCTGGTAATTTTGATATAAGTGTAAAAACATTCGAAGAAGCATCAGAAGTCTTTCAAGAATTAGGAAAACTAAAAAAAGTCAAAATAATAAAAAAGGAAATAGATCGATTAAGAGAATTCTCTAAAGAAATGGTTGAAGATGAGTATTACTTAAAACAGTTTCATGTTGATAAGTATTAAAGAAATAGATAAACCTACTTTCTAAACTTTTTTTTTCTCATTTTATTGTTAAAAATTATTTAAAAATTGCTTTAGATGTGTCTGAACGATTAATTGTATTTTTCTTAATGGTATTCCTAAAACTTCACTAATTCTATTAAGGTCTTCATATTCCGGTTTTATATTAACAAGTTCCTTCCCCTTTTCTGAATCGATATAAGATACTTTATAACTTACTTCAAAACTCTGATTGTTAATTTCTATAGTCTGTTTTTCAATCATTCTTTCTATACAAACTCTATTAATGGTATTAAATCTTACTCCAAGAGTTCCTAATTCATGAATTATTTTATCCATTAACTCAAAAGCATATTTAGGATAACAAAGAATTTTGATAATATTGCTAGGCCTATTTTTTTTTGTTATGCTTGGGATGACTTGTATATCTAAAACTTTTTCTTTTCCTAGTTGATTAATAAAGTTCCCTAATAATTCTCCAGATATATCATCAACGTCAGTTTCTAAAATAGATATTTCTTCTCTATATTTGTTTAATGGATGAGTTAATTGAGAGCTTTCTAAATTTTGAGACTCACCAAAAAACAACCTTAAGATATTTAGGAAATCTTTAAATTTTTTTTGTCCAGTGCTAAAAATAGAATTTTGAACTCTCATATCCGGAAGATATTGCTGAAAAGTAGGAATTAAATTAGTCAGTAAAGCTATTCCAGTGGGAGTTACCAACTCAGAATCAATTGGACCCCCATATGTCACCAAATTTGATTTTTCTAAGATTTTTAAGGTAGCTGGAGCTGGAATGGTTAATACGCCATGAGCAGTATTAATTTTTCCTCCACCTAAAGGAATTTTACTACAATATATTTTAAAATTTTCATTGAAGCCATTGATTTTATCTAAGATTATTGCAACTCCTATAATATCAAGTAAAGTATCAACAGAACTGAGCTCATGAAGGTGAATATCATTAATCAACTTCCCATGCACTTCAGATTCAGCTTGAATTAAAGAATTTAATACTTTATTAGCATAATCCTTTGCAGATTCTGAAATCTTTTTTTTCTCAAAAAAATCATTTAAAGAAGTTATCAAAATTTTTGCTGATCTATGATTTTTGGTTTCTTTTATATCTATGTCTAATTTATTTAATTGAATTCCAGAGTGTGAAGATTTAATAAGTTTTATCTCTAATTTTGAAACACCAGGTAAGTAATCTTTAATTTCCTTTAACCAGTTTAAAATGTTATTGGGTTCTGGAACTAATCCTAAAAGTGCCGCAAGAAACATATCCCCCGAAATTCCAGAATTATTTAAGTCGAGATATAATATTTTCATTTTTATCTTTCTCCAAGATTGGTATATTATTCGATATTTTAAGTGATAACAATTTTATAATTATATTATCATTTTAATAATATTAAGAATTATTAAAAATAAATTAAATTTTCAATTATAGGGCACAAACATGTCAGAGCTTCAAACTCTAAAATGCTACATGAACCAATTACCAGCAACTATACTGAAATTATTGGATATTGAGCCACCCCATGGAACAATCCCAGAAGCAATTCAACAAATTTCAAATTTATATTCAGGAATCGAAAGGGTAAGCATTAATCTAATTGACAATATGGGACTCTTTGAAATAACATTTATGAAACCTGAATTCATGATTACACAATCTGAAATCATGCTCCTGCTTTCTACAAAAAATCCTTATACCTTAGGAGTTTTACATCAATTGATCTATGGGGGCTTTGAAGTTGAACCTAATGGCTTTCACTTATTAAAGGCAATAAATGCTGCAGAAAAAACATCCTGCTTTATAGGAAGAAAGAAAGACTTAGATAGATATGATGGAGGAACGAAATCTATTTCCAAAGATACTGATATGGCAACTTGGGTTGAGAGCGCGAAGGCTATAAATACTCATCATCTTTCTTGGATGCATTATTTAGATTTTGAAAATCTGCATAAACAACAGCAAAGATTAAAACAACGAACTCCTGAAGATTTGATAAAAAAATTAATAAATCGAACAGATAAATGGATTTTGAGTAATTATAAGCAACTACGTCAAAACTCATTGATGATTATTATAGGAGATCATGGACGAAGCAAGTTAGATTTAGAATATTCGGGAAAAATTGCTCAGTGGCGTGAAGCTAGTGTACCTATTGCTATATTTATTAAAAAATAATATATATACCTTACTTTAACAATATTATAACATACTCTCTTAAAATGGAGGAATATAAACGTTTTACAATTTCTCTTCCTAAAAAGTTATATGAAGTATTTGAAGAGTTTAGGAACAAATTAGGAATTTCAAGATCAGATGCTATTCGGAAAGCAATGCATAATTTTATGATAAGTGATGAATTTGTGTCAATTAGTTCTGGAGATGTCGTAGGTTGTATTACAATAATCATGGATCACCAACACTTTAATTCGAAACATGAGCACCCAATTATAGAAGATCAAGACCAATTACATGATCATTCTCATGAACCAAATCATAATCATGATTATGAGTCCAAATCTTTTTATGTAAATATCCAACAAGCAGATGAACTTCTAAAGAATGATATTCAACACCATTTCTTTGATATTATCATTTCTACTATGCATGTGCATTTAGAATATGAAAAGTGTTTAGAAATTATTGCGGTTTCAGGACCCTATGAAAGGGTAAAAAGACTTAAACATGCTTTACAAAAATTAAAAAGCATAATATCAATTGGCTTTTTTATTATCGACAAAACAGAAAATCAGGATATCGAAAAGTAGTAAAAATAAGAATAAAAAATTCCTTGTCTCTTAAAAAGGGTTCAAGGTATAAGGCGATTTGGGACGGAATTTTTATTCTTTATTTATTTTAGGTTGTGTGTGTTAATTCTATCTTTATATTTGATAGATTTAAAATTATATACTCAATAAAATTACTAATTTTTACTTACCTTGATAAGATGAAATAAAATAGAAAACAAAAAAAAAAATATTTAAACTTGAATCAAGAAAATTACAAATCTTTTTCTTGAACGGTTTTCCTGTTGTTAGCTTTGGCTCTTCCGATTGCTTTTTCAAGAATCTCAATGATTGCATTATTAAGTGCTGGACCATCAATTACATCCCCACTTGTATTGCAGCCTTTACCCTTAATATATTCTCTAACTTTGCTTTTAACAAAAAGAGCCTCTACCGATGCTTTTTTAGCCATTTTTTTATTCCTCCTTTAATGTTTTAAAAATGTTTTAAAAAAATTTATATTTTAAATATTAATCCTACAAACTTCCTTTTAAACTTTAAGATCTGATCATCTTAAATGATGAATAACATCGTTCTAAATGCAATTTTTGCAATTTCAAAAATATATAAAAATTGGGGCAGATTTTAAAATTACTCATAAATTTAGTAAGATATATTTGATTCCAAGTTGGAAATAATGGAAATAAATCAAATAAAAGGAAAATTTAGATGGAAACTATTTCCCTAAATAGAAAATGGACATGTAAACCTGATCTTGAAGATTCAAGTATTAAATCAGAGTGGTTCATTCCAAAAAATTTTGATAGAAATGATAATCGTTTAATTGACATTGAAATTCCAAAAAGTTATAATTTTCTTGAAGGATATGATATATTTGAAGGGGTATTTTGGCACTTTTATCAATTTGATCTAACTGTAAAAAAAAATGTAGAAAAGTTTGATTACCAAATCAGATTTAAAGGTTCTAATTATAATACAAAAATATGGTTTTCATAATGATTGGAAAAATCAAACAAAGTATAGTGAAGAAAAACAACTTCATTTACTTGATTACACAATTAGAACAATTAATTCGAAAGATTATTATAGTGGGTGGCTTATATGGATATTTAGAAATTTTCGTTCCCCGTTAAGAAATAATAAATATCAACAAGGGTATAACAGAAAGGGAATTGGAAGCGAAAAATCTCGTGAAAAAAAGCTAATTTATTACAGACTACCTCAAATAATAGATAAATCTAGGAAGACAATAAATACTAAATTATTAGGGATATTTTTATGGATTATTCTTTTTCCATTCAGTTATTTCATTCTAACTCATTTTATAACATTATTGATCGATTTAATAAAAAAAGGAGAATTTAAAAAAGGTTTAAAGTTATTAAATATATTATTCTAATAAATTTAGCAACAGAAGAACTTGACAGAAACAATTCTCTCTAGAGCTCCTGTTAGAATATGTGATATTGGAGGTTGGACTGACACTTGGTTTTATCCTAGAGGAGCTATTTTTAATATTTGTGTTGATCTTTATAGTTACGTTCGGATTGTGCCAAATAATTCTAATAAAATCAAAATTATTTCAGAGAATCTTAATTTACAGACAGAAATAAAAGATTTGAATAGGATTGAATATGATGGAAATCTTGATTTATTAAAAGCTGCTGTCAAAAGAATGGATATTAAAGATGGCATTGATATTTACGTTAGAGCAGAGGCACCTCCTGCTTGTGGAACCGGAACAAGTGCAAGCGTAGCAGTTGCTTTAATTGCAGCTCTAGCTCGATTTTCTAAGAAAAACCTAAAACCTGCTGAAATCGCAAGATTAGCTCATAAACTTGAAATTGAAGAATTAAAATTGGAGAGTGGTGTTCAAGATCACTATGCTGCTGCATTTGGTGGAATTAATTTCATGGAAATTGATTACCCTGAAGTAAGGAATTTACAAATTAAAATAGATAATAAGAGAATATGTGAACTAGAAAGCCAATTGATTCTTATCTTTTTAAGTTCACGTAGTTCAAGTGAAATGCATAAAGGTGTTATTGAAAATTTTACAAATAGAGATAAGAATACTATTGAATCATTTGAAATAATTAAAGACTGCGCTTATGAAATGAAGGAAGCAATTCATTCTGAAAATCTTATACAAATGGGAGAAGTAATGTTAAAGAACTGGGAAGCACAAAAAAACTTACATAGTTTAATGGTTAATCCAATTATTCAAAAAACAGAAAAAATTGCATTAAAGAATGGAGCAATAGGATTTAAATTAAATGGTGCTGGAGGAGGAGGCTCAGCCACGATCCTAGCGGGTATGGGACGTGAACATAAATTGAAAAAAACATTCACAGAGAATTTTTTTCAAATATTACCTGCAAGATTAGACTTCATGGGAGTTCAGACGTGGATTAATTAAATTTTAACTAATATTGAATCGAAAAGTTTGAGCTTTTTATAGTTGTATTATGAAATTCTAATATGACTATACAAGAACAATTACTTTTTCCTTCAAAGATAAAAAGATACGACGAAAATACTAATATTCATAATATATACATATTTAATAAATCTGGGATTTGTTTTTATGGTAAAAACTTTACAGATCATTTTAAAATAGAGAAAAATTTACTTTCGCCTTTTATAACTGCTCTAATGTCATTTTCTGAGGAAATGATGGGTAGGAGAATCAAAACTATTGAAATGAATGATGTAAAGTTAGTAATTTTTGAAAAAAGTTCTATTTTTTATAGTGTATTGAGCGATTCAATTGAAAATTTGACCTTTTTAGATGAAATAAATTCAAAAATTAATAAGAAAGTCACAACATATATAGGGAAAAATAAGATTAAAATAGATGGTGAAATCATATATGAAAGTAAATTAAATGAGACAATTGATAATATAATCAATGAGATTATTTCTGATGAGTTTGATTTAGAAAAAGAAGAATCAATCAAAGAATTCTTAAACAAATTAACTTTAAGAAATGATGTTGATGGCATTATTCTCTCAACAAATAGAGGAAAAGTAATATATTCATCTTTTGATAAATCAGATTTAAGAAAATTTTTAAAGGAAGTTGATTTTCGAATTAAAATTTATAATAATTCAATTTTAAAACTATTTTATACTTTTAAGGATAAAAAATATATTTTTTCAGAATATATTCAAGATAAATATTTTATTATCTTGGTTTTTGATTCTAATGTAAAATTTGGAGTAGCAGAATATCTTCTAACTAAAATCGTGAATTCTATTAAAAAAATACTTTCATTATAGTGAAAATGCTCATTTTAAAGAAACTAGTTAATTATTTGTATATCTAAGTTCTAATCTATTTCTTTCAAAAGAAGAACTGAATTCAAATTTAATAAAATTTATTATTTATAAAAGCTAAATTAAAAAGTCCCTTAATATAATTTTAAAATAAAATTTTTTTAGTGCAAATAGATTATGACTAAAACAGAAGAAAATTTAAAAGCTGCATTTGCGGGTGAGTCACAAGCAAATCGCAAATATTTAGCATTTTCAGAAAAAGCAGATAAAGAAGGATTTTCTCAAGTAGCTAAAACTTTTAGAGCAGCTGCGGCAGCAGAAACAGTACATGCTCATAACCATCTTAGAGTACTTGGTGGTATTAAATCTACTAAAGAAAATATTCAAGAAGCAATAGAAGGTGAACATTATGAGTTTACCCACATGTATCCTGAATTTTTAGAGGATGCTAAGAAAGAAAGTAATAAAGATGCAGAAAGAACATTTAATTATGCAAATGAAGTTGAAAAGGTTCATCATAAACTCTATGAAGCCGCTCTTGAAGCAGTTGAAAGCGGTAATGATTTAGAAAAGAAAGATATTTATATATGTCCTGTATGTGGATATACTCATGAAGGAGATCCGCCTGATAAATGTCCTGTCTGTGGAGCTATGAAAAAAGTATTTAAAAAAATTGAGTAAACTATTTTTTTTATTTTGTTATTTAGATATTAATTAAAAGGTCCAAGGACTATAACAATTTCTAATTTTTAATAGATAATCATCCATGGAGAAATCTAATTCTTTTTGAGTCCTTTTTAATGATACTAATTTAGCTCCATTTAAGTAGTAATTCATTAGAAGAGTAGATATTTTATAATCTCCTAAAGAAATCATAGTTTGTAACCTAGCATTTTTAAGAATTACCTTGAAGTTTTCAAATTTAATTTTTACTGAAGACAATTTTTTTAATTCTCCATCAAGTTTTCGGTATTTTTCTAGCAAATTTCTATGATTCTTTTCAAAATAGAAATTAACTTCTTTTTCATAAGGAGTATTTAATTTTGGTATAAATGGATTTATATTAATTCTCAGAGAATTTCTTTCAAATCCCAAATCGTCAATTTTTTTAATTAAATTAATAATTTCATCAATATCATTATCAGTTTCATTCGGTATACCTATTAAAAAGTAAAATTTTACATTTTTAATACGCGAATCTCGAACTTGGGATAATACTGAAATTATTTTTTCATTAGAAATCTTCTTTCCGAGACCAAATCTTAAAACTTCTGATCCTGCTTCCGGAGCGACTGTGATGGTTTTAATGTTTCCTTTTTCTAATAAACGTATTATTTCTGGAGATAAATGGTCAATTCTTATTGAAGGTAAAGTCAATCGTTTTCCCTTTTCTATTATGAATTCACAAATTTGCTTAAATTTTGGATGGGATGAAACACATGATCCTATAAGACTAATTGTATCAAAATTTGAATATTTTATACCTTCTTCAACAGTTTTTATTATGTTATTATAACTCCTATTTCTAAATGGTGAGTTATGAAAAGAAGAAATACAGAATTTGCACTGATATGGACATCCTCGATTGATTTCAACGAAAAAATTACCCTCAAAAATAGATTTTGCGGAAGAATTTTTAGAAAGCAGTTGAAAAATAGGAATGGGTGACTCATCAAGATTTTTGAGAGCAACTCTTTTAACTTCATTTTTTAGCGAGGGAATAAAAAGGCCTTCTATGGTTTTTAATTTTTTTAAAAACTCTTGAAAACTTAGTTCATTTTTATTATATTCCTCAAAAGAATTAAAAAAAGCATTTAAATTCGGTTCAGAATCCCCAATAAATAGAACATCAAATACATTGTTTAATGGCATTGGGTTTGAAGTAATTGCAGGACCTCCTCCAATAATAAGTGGATAATGTTTATTTTCATCAGTTTTCGATTTTTGACGTTCTTGAGAATATAGAGGTATATTTACTTTGTCTAAAAACCAATATATATTCTTGAAATCATTTTCAAAGTGAAGTGAAAAACCTAGAATATTAAATTCAGTTGGTAGTATTTTATTTTCAATAGATCGTAAATTATTCAGAGAAGAATAGTCTTTAGAAGCAGGAAATTTTAATTTCTCGGGTAAAAAAAACCTTTCACATACAATATTCTCATAAGAATTTATAATATGATAAAGAAGCCTAATAGAATAAGAAGACATACCTATTTTATATGTATTAGGATAAATCAATCCAAAAGAAAAATCAACATTTCGCCAATCTTTTATAATTATATTTTCAGTAATCATCGATAAAATTATTTTAATTACTTTTAAGAGTTCTTTCCTCTTTCAAATTTAATATTTTTGATTTCTTCTACTATCAATGGGAGTACAATTCCGGTTTTATTATTAATTACAACTTCAGCTTTTTCATCCATATATGTTGGTTGGTCATTTACAATAATTAACTTTCCTTTATTAGCTAAAGTAAAAATTGGTAAATCACATACTGGAGCAACAGATAAAGATGATCCAGCGATTAACATCACATCTGACTTTTTTGCTATATCAACTGACATATATTTTTCAAAATTTGGAAGACTTTCCCCAAATAGAACTACTGAGGGTCTTAATGGCATAGCACAAAAGTTACATAGAGGCGGCTTCTCTTTTTTTAATTTTTTTAATATCTGTTCTTTATTATAGCTTGCACGGCATCCCATACATGAAAATCTGTTAATATTTCCATGTACTTCATAAACGATAACAGCACCCGCTTTCTGATGGAGTTCATCAATATTTTGTGTTATTATTGCCTTGATTACGTTCATCTTTTCAAGTTCAACTAAAGCATAATGCCCTGGATTTGGTTCAGCATTAAATAATGTAGGGGCTACATCTTCTGCTAACTGCCAAAATTTGCTAGGATCTTTTAAGAGTGCTTGAATATTTCCGTAAATCTCCGGTTTATATTTTTTCCATATTCCATCCTCCCCTCTAAAATCAGGTATACCAGATTCCGTTGAAATTCCTGCTCCTGTTAGCACAATAGCATCTTTTGAATCCAATAATAATCTAGCAGCCTTTTCAATTGCTTTTTTCTCGATCATTTCTATAAATTTTACATTTAAATTGAGAATCTCTTCTATTAATACTTAATTCATTAAGGATGATATTTCTAATAAAATTTATAATTATACTTTTGAATTTTTACAGTCGTTTGTACTAATTACACTTAAATTTATTAAATCATAAAGAATTAAAATAGTCGATAATTTTTTCAATAATAAGTGCTAATTAATTTATTTTTACTTTTTTAGAGTTTTCTCTATGATCTCTGGTTTTACAATTATTTTAGAAGATGAAATTCTTTATTGTTCTGATGAAAATAAATATAATGTTTTTGAAGTAGTTCTATTTGTAGAAAAATTTTTACGAAGTATAAATCCAAGATATACTTGGCGTTTGAAAAAAATTTCCTTAAAAAATCCAAAAATTGGAAGGGAAAAGATACTTGTCAAACATATAATCACAAATTTAAACCAAAACTTATTCTTCTGCATCGTAGGAGATTTTGATACCGGGTCTAGTGAAGCTTTTGAAATGTTAGATGAGTTTAGTAATCAGGTGAATATTCAATTTAAAAATTTTACAGAGTTAAAACATGCTTCTGAAGGATCAACATTTGAAGAAATTATATCATTAATAGCAACCTATTTAGAAGATAAATATACAGAGCCTTTAGAAGAAGAGATTATATTTAATGACAAAGATAATAACTTTTATAATAAAATACTCTATGCTGGTATATCTTCTCAAGGTTTACCAATCATTTCACAATTATATGATGTAAACCTTCTAAGAAATCTAGAGCGAGAAAGGACTAATGAAAATATAGAATTGTTTACATCAGATCTTTCTGCAAAATTAGCAACTATATCTATGAATACTCAAATTCGCGCAAAAACGAAAATTAAAGAAATTCATCTTTATGATACAGAAGAAGAGAGTAAAAAAATAATATTATTTGGAAATATAGATGGATATTCATTAGATTTTATAGCATCTGGAAATTTTTATAGAATAAAAAATGTTTTTAAAGATCTCAAAGGTAAAATGTCAATTGATTCAGTTTTTCAACAAGAATTTACAGGCGATTTAAAGCCTTTTAAACATTTAAAGCAACATCTTTCAGAAATCATAAAAGAGTTTGATCATTAAATAATAAATTTATTCTATAATTTCAATAGAATTCCCCTGTTTAGTACTTCCAGATTTTAACAAATCTCTCTTTTTAAATTTACGTAATAATTTTGAGAATTTTAAAGGTTTTTCATGAAAATCTACTTCCTCAAGAGCTTGTTCTTGGTATTTTATAAATAGTTTTGTGGAGAATTCTTCCCAATCTCTACATATTGCTAATGTGTCTTCATCATTTCTTAAAAGACTATCGTGAGATATAATTCTTGAAAACTCATTAGCATAATTTTCAATTGTGTCATTATCAACGCCCTCGAGCAAATCCCGGCAGAATTCTTCAGGGGAATACCACTCTTTTACTCTCTGAAAATCACGATGGATTTGTGTTAAAAGCACGAGCCGGGGGCCTTCCCAGAGCTCCATAATTAAAGAATCACGATGCAAACGTGGGAAAGATAAGAAATCTTCCATAATTCCATGACCTCCAAAGAATGAAATTGCTTTTCTTATCATAGCAGGAGCTTCATCCGCTACTACAATTTTCTGTAACATAACTAGTTCACGTAATCTAAAACGCCTCTTGCGATCTTCTAGATTTTCTAAATCTCTTATCCCACTGATCAATTCTTCTCCAAAATGAATATATTCTGAATATACTTTAAATGCTCCCGCAGCAGATCTTTTTGCAAAATGATCTAAATCCTTAATCTGATTAATCATTAATGGGAAAGAAGAAACTGGCACTCCAAAAGCATTTCGAAATTGTGAATATAACATTGCTTCTCTTGCAACCCGTAAGGCACCTGCTGCCATACCAAACGCGACATGAAGTCTAGATAATGAAAGAACGATTCCTACAATGTTTGCCAGTCCTTTTTCAAGTGGCCCTATAGGATACGCTACTGCTCCATTATACGTTATTTCTGCTGTTGGTAATTCAGCAGTTCCTAATTTTTGCTTTAATCTATCAATAGTGAAAGAGTTTCTAATTTCTTTATCTTTATTACCAGGAAGCCAGGAAGGAACTACAAATGCTGCAACTCTAGTGGATGATTCTATTCCTTTTGGTTTTGCTGTGATTACTGCATAATCTGATTGTATTGCGGAACAAAAAAATTTTTGACCATAAATACGCCAAACATTTGAATAACCGTCAGAACACTTTTCCTTTTCGAAAACAGCTTCAACTAGATTTGCTGGAACATCACTCCCACCTTGAATTTCACTTACAAATTGAGCTCCAAGCTTATAATCACTATTAACTCCATCTCTGACAGAACTAAGGATATTTTTAGCTTCAAAATCTAATGATTCCTCATATTTTTGCATCAACCAAACCATCCCGTGAGTACAAGCAATAGGGCACATCACACCAGCTTCACCATTTTGATAAAGTAAAAATATTTTTGTAAACCTACTCCACGGGGTATTACGCGCCGGATCAAAAAGACCAAGACTGAAAATTTCGCTTTCAAGGATTTCAGTTTCTAAGCAACGTTCTATTCGATCAATACGGTGATTGTGAGCATCATAATGTTTTATTTTAGTAACTTTTATTCTATTTTCAAGTTCATTTGCTTTATCAGCAAGATCTCTAAATCTAAAAGATACGTATTCAGAAAGTGCTCGAAGATCCCTATCTATCTTCTCAAATTCGTCTCCAGTGAACTTCTTGACTAATGCTTGAAAGAAATCATCATCACGATAATAATTAAAATGATTTCTAACAAATAAAAAATCATCAAAAGAATATAGATTATTTCGATTTCCTTCTTGAGTTGACATAATTCTAGTTTTAATTATTTTAATTTACTATAAAAAACTTTCATAAATAGCAGTTAATATTAATTTAAAAGTTTTAAGTAAATAAATTAGTTTAACTCTAAATAAATTAATAAAAAGAGCTTTTATTTAGGATTATTTTAATCTAATTCTTCGGACTCACTTTCTTTTTATGAAGTGTCTTTAGTTTTTTCTTCAGATTTTCTCGCTTTAGGTCTAGTTTTTGCGAGTTTCCTGACATTAATACGTTCAGATCTTCTCATTTCTGATTTTCTAGATCTCTTAACGTCAATTTCAACAATTTCAAATTGGTCATCTGGAATTTCTTTATCTTCTCCTCCCTCAGGTATTGAAACAAGCTTACTTTTAACTATTACGCAATTTGATAAAGGATATATTGTTTTTGCTACACGTAGGATTTGGTTTTGGAACTCTCTGTAAATAAGACCTCCTATAAATTTTTCGTGGTTTAATGATTTAGCAAACTCCCGTAAAATCTCTCTTATGATTTTCCTAATTAAAATAATCTGGGAACTTCGTGCTCTTTTAATAGTAGTGCAAATTGTAGTTACACGAAATACATATTTATCTTTAGTCGTAAGATTAATTATTGTCTGGATTTTAGAACTGCCTCTTCCTATCAAAGATCTTATATAATCATTCGTATAAGCATGTCCCTGAAAGACAGTATTACACTTTTTTGCCTCTTCATTAATATCTGTTATTTGGAACCTAAGTTTAAGGCTAATATCACTATATTTATCTGTAAAGTCAAATAATAAAGTTTCCACAGTTCTTCCAACTAAAGTATCTTCCAAACCTATAATTTCCCCCATAGACTTAAAGTTAAAGATCTTAGGGGTAATTACATTATACCAATGCTTATCTTTGAATGAAACTTTTTTTACTTTTGTTTTCTTTTTCCTTGCTCTTGAACTCATTTTAAATCCTCCCTCTATCTTGCTATCAATGTTCTGATCTTCTCTGGTTCATACTTAAAGTCTTGAGCTAATACTTTCTTTCTTTTATAATATTTTATCAATCGATAGATTTTCGATTCGGTCCTGTTTAAGCCTTTACTAGATTCTAAATCCTTATGATTAGTCTCAAGATGTTTTCTAATATTCAACGCTTTTCGTACTAAATTTGAGAGGTCTTCCGGAAGTGGTGTTTCAATTTCATTCTCTGTAAGTATATGACTAACTTTTTTGCCTGTTACAATTTTAACTAGAGGTACTCCTCGAGAGTCTCTCATAATTGTTCCTATCATTGATTTCGAATGTCCTCTTCGAGCTAACTTAATAACCTCATTCTCAACCTCATCAGGTGAGAGTTCCACCCATTGAGGACGCTCCAGTCTGGCAGGTCTTGTCGACCCACTGCGTCCTTTCTTTCTGCTATGCATCCGAGCCATTTTTGTTTTCTTCCTTCTATTTTACGGTTCTTATAAGATTTGATATAAAGTAAATAAAGAGGTATACAAAATAAACTTTTGGAAAGTTAATTAATACACCTTATTCCATCTCCTTTAAACTTGAATATCTAAATAAATCTTAAGCTATTATAGTAATTATGAGTAAAGATCAAAATATAATTTATTTTGTAACTGGAAATATACATAAATATACTGAAGTATCAAATCTCTTTAAACAAGAAGAAGTAAATTATATTTTAAAACAGAAAGATACTGAAGCAATTGAAATTCAAGCAGAATCTATCAAAGATGTTGCATTATTTAAGTTAAATAGTGTGAAAGAAAAGATTGAAGGCTCCTTTTTTGTTGAAGATGCTGGATTTTTTGTTGATTCTCCTCTTAAAGGTTTTCCTGGTGTTTATTCTTCTTATGTGTTAAAAACAATAGGTAATGAAGGGATATTAAAATTAATTAATGATTATGATAAATCAAGGGCTCATTTCTCAGCCATTATTTGTTTATATTTTAAGCCACTAGATAGATTTTTTTTTTTTGAAGGTGATGTAAAAGGGAAAGTTTCTAAAAGCATCAGAGGTAAGGGGGGATTTGGTTTTGATCCCATTTTTATACCTGATATTAATTCAAATTTTACATTTGCCGAGTTAACCACAGAAGAAAAAAATAATATTTCCCATCGTGGTGAAGCTTTAAAAAAATTAATTCAATTTCTTAAAAAAAAAGGATAATTTAATAAGATTTTATGAAGCTCAAATCCTTTGTTATTCTCGGGGCAAAATAATGCTTATAATACCTATAACTCCTCCCGCTAAAAGTAAATAGCCCCCTACATCAACTAAGTTTTCACATATTAATTGTAATGGTAAAGGTCCTAATTGATCAGCAATTCCAAACACATTTTCTATCCATAATGCTTTATCAAGAATATCTGCATTTGTAAAGAAAAGAAGAATGCCAGTACCAATTGGCATAAGTGATCCAATAAAAATTGCTGCTCAACTTGTTACACCAATTAATTGTAAAACTCCAGAAGCCAACAAAAGAATAAGACATACGGCAATAATATATATTGTAAATGTTGGTATGTCTAATGCGGTTGCTATACTATTTGCGTCAGTAAACATAGCAGGAAGATTATCCATAATACCTAAACCATTAGAATAAAATTTTGGGGGTATATCAAGGCTATACCAAGAAAATACAAATGTGGCAAGAAGAGTTAAAATTGCTGCAAAACCGCTTAAAGTTCTTCCAGACGGCAATATAATTCACTTTTTTTGAAATTTTATTAAGTTATTGTTCTTCACATAGATGCTCATTAAATAAAAATTTACTATTTTTTTCCCAATAAAAAAAACAATTTATTTTTTAATTATATGAAATACAAATAGGATAAAGTAGAGTTAAAATGTCTGGCGGAATATATCCATGATAGTTTCCCTACTGAGTTTTATAAGAATAATATATGTTCCTAAAATCCCCACAGAAATTGAGATGATAAAAACTCTGAGTAATGTTTCCATTGGAATAGAAAAAATAACTGGCATTTCAGTCATAAGGCCCATATTTGTCTCTAGGAGGTACGCAGTATACGTTCCAATAATTGTGCCCATTATACCCGATCCTATTAGGATGATCATACTTTCTATTAAAAACATATTACGGACATTCCGAGTTTTTAAGCCCATAGCACGAATTATTCCTATTTCAAATTTTCTTTCTAACATTATTGCGTATATACTACTAACTAAACCAAAAATACTGATTATTATTGTAAAGGTTAAAATTAATTCCATCAAGAATGCTTGTCTTTCAGTCATTGCTTCCATGAAGTTGATTTTTGAGATTGCATCATCAATAATGAAATCTTTATCTTGATATATCAATTTAATATCTTCCTTTGTTTCTTTAATATTATCTTCAGTATTATCTATTAAATTTATAAACGCTTTATCAATAATCATATTAGATTCTCCCGGATTTTCAAGTTTCATTAATCGCATATAATTTTCTAATGAAACCATGACTCCACCACCACTAGCAGACATTTCATTAGTTCTAAAGTTGAAGAAACCAGGAATGCCTCCAGAGATTCCTACAACCGTTAAATTATAGGGAGTTCCTCTATCATTTGGATCTACGGGATCATAAAAAGTTACACGGATTTTTGGCCCTACATCGTGAACACCAATTAAGCTGGCGATAGACTTAGCAACAATACAAGTATCATTATGAGTAAATAATTGGTTAAAAGAATAGCTAGTGCTGCTTCCTTCACTTTTCCAAATTATTAAATTTTTTTCAATTAAATCAACAAAATCTTCATTAATCCCGATAAAACCTGCATCAACCTTATCAAAATCCATTAAATCTCCTGCTGTTGTTTGAAATTTTAATTCTTCTTGTGCTGCATAGAATTGAAATAAATCCATCATGGCTTCTTCTGATCCTCCCCCACCAAAAGTGACTTGTCCTTCAGATACATCGAATATAGCAGATAATGTAGCTTGCAAATCAAATGTATTATGAAGAGAAATTGCGATTTTATCTATTCCTGTTAGATCCTTAAGATTTTCGATCATTTCATATGTTAATGCATATTCTTCATTGTATAATTCTTGATTCATTAAAACCAAATCTGCTCCATATTGAAATTCCAAATTTAAAGCCATATTTTCAGATTCCATTTCTGATATACTTGTAATAAAAAAAATAAAAGAAAAACTTATTGCAAACATTACAACTGTACTTGTATTACGTCTTCTATATCTTTTTAGAGAAATGTTTATGATGTTACTATATTTCTTTATTGCGGGTGAAATGGCTCCTAAAAATAACTTTTGGATTAGTGGAACGATTCCAACCGACGCAAAGACTAATCCAATTAATACTGCCGTAATTAACCCTACAAAAAGAGCCATTGTTAACATAAAATCTCCTGTTACAAATATATTTGGCAATAGAATAAATACAATCATACCTATTGTAGCTACTGAAATTCCTACTAGGAAACTCTTAACATTCATACTTCCCTCCTTTTTAACTTCCCACCCTTCCTCTTTTGTTTGAAATGGTGTAATTGCTTTAATCAAATTAATCCTTCCCGTTTTTAAAGCGGGTAATATAGCAACAACTAGGGAAACCACAGCGCCAATTGAAAATGTCATTATTAGAGTTTGTGGTTTAGTTACCCATTTAACTTCTGCAAATTCAAATTCAAAATTATATAAATGAAATAGATTTTTAGCAATTAGTTGAATAAAAGAGACTCCAAGAACCATACCTATGATTGCTCCTATTGATCCCATCATTAAACCTTCAAAAAGGACTATTTTCATAGCGTATGATTTTTTACTCCCAACTACTCTAGTAATTCCAAACTCCCTAACTCTCTCTTCAGCTGAAGTAGATAGGATACTATTTATTAAAATAGCTGTTATAAGCATGGAAAGGATTGTAATCACCCAAAAAATTATACTTACGGTCATTAATGTGAATTGTCCTGCTTCAAGTTCTTCTAATTTAGGTAAATTAACAGAAAACTCATTAAGATCTAATCGATCTTGAATCCTTGCACTAATCTTTCTTAATTTTCGTGTTGTTTTTTTCAAATCACTGGCATCATAAATAGATTTAGGATTGTTAATAGTGCCAAGAATAAGATTTATTTGTTCTTCCCGTTGTAAAAATGATTGAGCTTGTTCTAAATTAACAAGTATTAATGTATTTTCGAATTGCATGAATTTTAAATTTTGAATACAAATTTCTGCGACTGTTAAACTTAATTCATAAGTTTGGTATTCTAAATAGATGGTATCTCCTCTTGTAATGTTTAACATCTCAGCAACATTCCACAATATCACACATTCGCCTTCTTTAGGTTTATTATTATAAATTTCATTTGTTTCTTCTCCATTTTCATTAACAATAATTAAATCCCCTATATTCCCATTACTCGCCTCTTTCTCAAAGTCAAATCCATATAGTTCCAAAGAACTACTTGAATTTCCATTATCAGAAGAAACCTCAACAAGCATTAGTATTCGAGGAAATAATTCGTTTATTCCCTCAATATCCTTTAATTCATTATTTATCAAATCTTCTTCAAAAAAAGGATCAAATGTTAAATCTGTTTGAATTGTTCTAGTGATCATTATATCAGCTTGACCGGTTGTTGATGTTGTATATAATAAATAATTATAATTTACAGTATCATTTAGTGTTCCAATTGTAGTGAGTAAAAACAATGAAATAGCAATACCAGAGATGCCAAATATTGCTTTTCCTTTATCACGTTTGAGATCAAGCCACGAATGCTTGAGGAATTGCAAATTTAATCTTTTTTTGAGTCTGTATAAAACCCTTCTTAAATCCATGCTTTACCCACTTTATGACTATAACATTTTTTATTATAAATCTAAAATACTAAATCTCTTTTTTTCTCTATCAAATTTTCTTAAAACTTTCCCTTCTTCAGCTAAAAGCTTTTGAATTTCTTCTTCTTCCCTCCTAATTAATCTCACTCCTTCGCAGGTTTTGTTTTTACAATAATAATTTTCTCCTGGTTCATTTTTATAGAACCATTTACCACAGTTCTCACACAAATATGCGGCATAAATTTGATCATGCTCACAAACGGGGCAGATTATATCAAATTTTTCAGCCGCAAACCAAGACTTACAATGTTTACAATACAAGGTCATAGGTCTTTTTAATTCTTCTTCATATTCAACAAGCTTTATTCTTTTGATCACCTGATCTTTATCTATATCTTCAATTCTTATCTTTTCAACACGAGTATTTCTTATTTTTTCAATCCATATCTTTCCTTTCTTCTCAGATATTTTATAGATAATTAATCCAACAATAACAACGCCAATACTTAAAATAATATATGGTCCCCATGTACTCCACCATTGAACATTATCCACTTTTATAATTACATAATTTTCTGCAGTATTTCCTTCTTTATCACATGCTACAACTTTTACTTCATATATACCATCATCATATCGGGTTGTATCCCAGTTAAACTCTAAAATACTGGTATTACTATCATAAGTTAATTTCTTTCTATCAATACTCCTCTCATTAATATAAATATATATTTTAGATTCATCTAATTCAACATTATCCTCTATTTGTGCTTCGATTAAAACTTTAGATTTAATAGTTGTATCATTTATCGGATTTATTATCCTTATTTCGGGAGCAATAAAATCTGTTGATTTATCATAACCTATATAAATATTATATAATAACCAGCCATATCCTAATCCAACTACAATATTATTCGTATTGAGTGTAAACATAATCATAATATCTTCACCAGAATATTTAGAAAGGTCTAATTTTTCTTTTCCAGACAGCGAATCACTATTATAAGTATATTCTTTGAGCAAAATCCAACTAATTCCATAATCCCTTGATATTGAGATATTACACTTATCCAATTGGTCTTCTGGTAGAGAGTACTCATTTTGAAGGGTAATTTCATGATCAAATTCAAGATAGACTTTATATTCACTATTTAAATGCAAAGGATAAGTAATTAAGCTTGTATCCCAATTTGTCTCATAACCTTGATCACTACTTCCATAACTATTACCCAACCCCCCATATAGCATTTGTTGTTGCAGACGGGTTATTGGATGCCACGTATTATCACTTCTAAACCAAGTTGTTAATTCTTTTTGTAATGGCGTTCCAGATACATAATAATCCGTTAAGGAATAATTAGAGAAATTATATCCAATTAATTTATTATCTTTTAATATATTAAATTGTAAAGGCTCGGGTTCTATAAATTCAAATAAAGAATTATTTTCATTATATAATTGTGTTTCAGTGATATATACTCCATCGAAAACATGAAACCGAAATGAATGGTTTGAGATATCTCCTAATACTAGTGATCTGGTAAATAAAATACCATTATCTTCAATAGTGGCATTCCAATCACCATAAAAATTATACATTGTATAGTTTATACCATCCATCTCTAAATATACAAATTCAGGATAATTATTCTCTAAATCATAATAGCTACAAGAAAAACTGAATTTTTGGAAATAAAATCCCTGAATTGATGATAAATTTTTATCTATATCAAATTCGATTTGAGGAGGATTTTCATTAGTATAGTTTATCAATGAAAAATAGTCTAACATAAAACCCTTATAATTTACAGGATCAAAATCATTATCTAAAGAAGTCTCGAATCTAAATTGCACAAAATACCCAATATATTGCGTAAGATTAATTTCTTCCATAAACCACTCTTTTTCTTCATTGGTATAGGTTCTTATTGTAAACCATCCCGTCCAATTTAAATTTATTTGTAAAAATATGAAATCTCCATCATTGATACTTATTCTCAAACCAAATTTAGCAAAAGGTTGTGTAGTATTTTCATTAAGTTTTGTTAAATTAAATAGAGGGCTTGTTAAAGTACCATTTGGGAAAGGATCTTCAGTTAATTTAATTGGTTGGTATGTATAATTTGTCGGATAATTATGATATATACCAAAATATATGGAATTCCAAGGATCTTGATATATTATTGATCGATCATCATTAATATTAGATTGTTGTAAGAGCCCCCAACCTGTACCATTATATACCCAATTATCAAGCCCTTCATTAAAGCTATGATAATGAGGGAATTGAATACTATCAGTAGGAAATTCAATTGATATATTTAGAAATCCTGTATTTGGAAATCTCGTACGATTTTTACCATCACTCCCAATAAAATAGTATTGATATATTCCAGTATGAGGAAATTGAATATAATCACTTATAAATAAAGCTCCATCTGTAAAATTATTATCTGGCGGAAAAGTGAAATTATAATCGGGTTGATATAATGTGTAATTCTTCGAAATCCCTAAAATTACTACATAAATTTCTTGAGGTGGAACATTTGTTGTATCATTATCATAATATTCAATATAGAATCTATAACGATCGATACTGTAATTCTTTTGTGGATTATTGCCCATAAATTCTTGGTAACTCATTATTGTTATATTTTTTGAACCCCCGAAATAATCTATTTCAGGAACTTTTAATTCAGGTTTGAATTTATTTTCGACAAGTGAGACATTCAGAGTGAATATACTATTTCCCTCAACTGCTTTTACTGTTATAATACAATCAGTCTGATTGTCTTTGGGTGTAAAGTAGAAATAATTAAAATCATCATACCATTTTCTTGAAGATTCCAATAAAATAGGTTCTCCATATTGATTTGATTCATTAGAAAACAAGAATACATCAAAATCGGCATCATTTTCAGCGATTGTTAAATTAAATAAATATTGCTTATGTTTTGTTAATTTAATTTGACGAGAAAATACGTGAGGTCCAAGAGGATTTTCCTGAGAACTTATCAAATTACTACTTTCAGAGATATTAACATACATCCTTTTTGTCAATGCATCAATTGCTGCTTGAATGTTCAACCTTCCATACCCCTCATGAATATCTGTTATCCCAAAGGTTAAAGGAGCTGATGATAATTCTGGGGACTGAGCGCTTTCATCTTCACTTGTAGATGGGTCATTTTCTCTTTGAAGATTAGTTTCTGATGCTGTCATTAATAAAACTGCTTTAATATATTTTACCCATTGTGTAAGATTAAGATTGTCCCATTGATTCCAATTATCCCATTTTGCTTCAATTAGTATATTTACTGCTGCAGATACTATAGCAGTAGCAATTGATGTTCCATAAGTAGATGTAATTCTATTTGATTCTACGTCAGCTGAAGATATTGTACGATGACCCCCAATCTTGCTTCCACCAGGCGCTACAATATCTGGTTTAAGAACACCTTCAAATTCTTTACCCATACTACTATAGGACGTAACTTGATCATTATCATTAATAGCCCCCACTACTATTGCATTTTTATTATGAGCCAATTTATTTAGTGAGTCTGATATTTCAACACCAGAATTTCCTGCTGCAATAACAACCAAGGTTCCATTATTTATAACTTCGTTTATAACAGTGTTAATTGCTTTCACATCTTCTCCTATTGTCCCAATGCTTAAGCAAGCACTAATAATATGATATTTACTTCGATTCAAGCTAACACTAATTAAAGCAGATATTAAGTCAGATGAATATCCAATTCCAGAGTGATTAAGTATTTTATATGCCACTATTTTAGACGCATTTGCAATCCCAGTATAATAAGTATAGTTTTCGATATAGAATTCAGGATAATATGATATTGAAATATTAAATGAGAATGACGGGTCGCTTTGTAATTGTTTATGGTATTTTAGATATAAATCATAAATACCTAATTTATCTTGATTAAACGTATGATTAATAATATAATACTTATTTTGCACTTTGTTATTTGAATAGTTTACTAACCCATTGTCATAATATAATTCGAACCAAAAATCATCTATTCCGCCTGTTTTACAGTTCCATGAAGAATTAATGAGGGTATTTGAATTTGGCTTTGAAGCATTAAATGTGAATATTTTTAATGAGTAATTTTTGGAAGGGGAATAATCCTCAAATAATTCGGTATGGGTATAATTCTCTTGTATTTTAACTTTTGAAGGGTTATTTGAATCATAAGAATCCGTGCCAGTTCCTGAGATTACAGAAGATATAAAAGTACCATGCCCATTATCATCATAGATGGATTGACTATTCACAAAATTTTCCCAACCAACTATACTTCCGTTTAAATCTGACGGATTATAACCATTTGGAAAGAAATCGTGAGTTGGATTAATCCCAGTGTCTAATACAGCTATAGAACAATTGTTATTTCCTTTAAACCCATTTAAATACCAAGTTGAATTAAAATTACCTGTTTGAATGGAAGCAAAATTCATTTGAGTTTCTAATATCTCATCATATTCTATTGTAGCTTCTGGATAATTATTCTGAAAAGTAGATATGTTTTCTTCTGGAATGTTACCAGCAAATCCTGAAAATGAAGAAAAAACATTCTTCCATTCTACTTTCACATAACCACCATAAAATTCGAATCTAGAGATAACATCGTGATTATAAAAAGAATTATTAAAAAAAACTATAACATTTTCTTGAGAATCTCCTGAAAATTTAAAATTTTCATTATTGAAATCATTGTTCAAAATTTCGACTGAAGAAAAAGAAGAATCCAAATAAATAATTGAGAAACATAAATAAGAAAGAAGTATACTAAGTAATAGAAATATAATTTTAATTTTCCTTTTTATCATCTTAATCATCTCCCTCATTGTTTAATTCTTTTGATATGATCCTCAATCTTTCTCTTAATGTATGTTCTCTTCTTAAAATCGACTCTCTTGAACTCATATCAAAAATATGCATCTCTGTGCGTTCAAATTCATCCTTTTTCCGTTTATACTTATTTATTTCCCAAAAGTACAAACCCAGTATAAAAATTACTGCAAAACTTGGAAGAATAATATATAATAATTGAACCAATTGAGAAGTTATAATTTTTATATTAATTATATTCGAATTTTCTTCTCTTTTTAGTAGATAATAATACGATATACATGCTGGTTGTAGACTTACAAGAGCTTGTCTTTTTGCTTTAATAATATAATGAAAAAATTTTTTTTCTCCTGGTGCTAACTCTGAAGTTATATTTACCAAATTTCCTTCTATTAATGAGAATTCTGATTGTGAATAACTTATCATATCATTTATTCGAACATCATTTACGCTAATCGTGCCTGTATTTTCTACTTCAATTGTTACTATAATCTTTTCCCCTATTTCTACATGTTCTTTATCTACCCGTTTAGTTAACGAAAAGTTAATTCTACCTAATATTTTTGATGTAGAACTATAAATTTGAATAGTATTTCCTTCAGATCCTTCGAAAAAATTAATTGGGGGATAATAATATCCTTTCCAACCAAATTTCTTTAAAGTAATATTAAAAGTAATTGTGTCATTATAGGCAATATTTTGGCAAAATATAGTTTTGTTTTCAACTCTTTTGAGATCACCAAACTGATCATTCATAGAAAACTTAAGATCAGAAAGGCTAAATCCAATAGGACCTCTATTCTTTATATTAATTGATAAGTTAAAGATAGCACCTATTGCTGGAGCATCTTCTGTTTCTGAATTTGAATTATTATTATAATATATTTCAATAGTTCTAATAAATGGATATCTTTTCTCATAATCTATTGGTGCTGAGACATAAACTTCATTAGGTAAAATCTCTATCTTAGAAGTGTTCCCTCCTTGAATATATTCAGGATTATCATAAGAAATTGAAAGATCCCTTATTGATCTTGTATTTGGAGTATAAAATGAAAAATTTAATGTTATTTCTTCCGATGGTGCAAGATTTGATAAAAAACATGTTAGATTATTTTGTTTAAGTATAAAACTATTAGGATTATTAATAATTCCTGGAATAGTCGCTATAATATTAATATTTTTTGCTGTATCTGAACCAATATTTTTCAGTTTTAGTATATACATATTCAATTCTCCGTTTCTCGAATTATAACGAGTTAAATTAGCTGTAGCTACGATTGAAGCCATATCAAATGTACTTAAAGGGATTGAATTACTTCTTCTTTCAAATTGAATATTTCCAGTTATTGAACTATATATTATTCGGGAACCTGGATCATCATTAATATTAATATCTCTTGTTGAAAATTCTATATCTAAATCATCAATTGAAATATTAAATTGCTCTGAATCGCTACAATATATTTTAAAGAGAGTTGTATAATTTTCTGAATCATTAGGATAAAATAACCAATTTAGACTTTCATTATTATTTATTATTGAAAATTTCCAAGTATTATTTTCAATAGAACTCAAATAGGGGTCCATATCATGGAATTTTTCAATTTCAAAATCAAAAATCTCAAAGTTTAACGTTTCTAAATTCTCTGGAGCTGAGAAATTGATGATAATCGATACCATTTCTAAAGAATTATTAATAAAATCTATTTTAGTTTCATTCTTGAAAATGAAATTGATCTCTAATCTTTGCTTTAGGAATTTTTCAACTGAACCTATAGTCCAATTTTCATTATCAGTTGCTAATGCCATCTCAGGTGCAGTTCCATAAAGAGAGATCCCTGATACAATTTCAGGTGTTTCTGGAGAAGTTTCAATTGAAAAGTTATTTCTATAAAAAGGAAAAAAAGTATCTAAATTTGAAATAGAAAAATTATCAACTCGATAGGATATGATCTCTCCAGGATCTAATTTCCAATTATTATCATTCCAAATACTATTTTCATTCAAAAATAATTCTTTAACAGTATTAGGAGGCAATATAAAATATCCTGGATTAGCAGTATAAACAATATCGATAACCTCATCAACATCTTCATTATAAGGCCATAAATTTGTAATATTAAGATAATTTGGATAAAAAGTATCAAAAATTCCTGTACCATATGAATCAAAATAAAAAATACGAGGATCTTTATCAAAATTGAAAAAATCCTCCAATGATTCATACTGATCTGGATATTCAATATTTATAGCCTTCCACATTTCATTTTTAAGTTCTTCTGAGAAAAGTGGACTCACAATTGAGAAGAAATAATCGAGTTCTATAGGAAGAGGAGTGGGCACCCCCCAGGCAGTTATGTTTCCAACATTTTTAGCAGAAATATAGTAAGAAAAATTTCGATATGCTCCATATGAAGCATTTTCTCCAATCAATTCTTTTTTGAGTAATATATTAGGCTCTGAATAAGATATATTATAGGTAACTGTAAATTCTTCAAATGGATTTACTATACCAGTTGGGATATAAGGTAATCCTTGAAAACCTAATAGTTGTAAAAGATTAATTATATCATTTGGATCGTTTAAATTTACTGGTCTTATATAGGAACGTTTAATTCCCTCATCATCAACCCAGAATAATTCAAATGAGTAATCTTTAAGTGTTTGAACATCAAATTCAGCACCCGCAAGGTAAAATATCAAACCTATTTGCTCTAAAAGATAATCATAAAACTCAAAATTGATTGGTGTAGCATCAATAATATCTGTACATAAGATGTTTACTTCAATATCGCTCATAAAAGCACCTACTAAAGCAATATATATTTTTTCACTTGGAGTTAGAGGATCTCCTTCATAACCTAAAGCATCCCATAAACTAAATTGGTATTGATTTTCTCCAACTTTTCTTATGCTTTCATTCAAACCTTCATACTGAATCATGAAAGTTGTATAATGGGAGTCATTTGATAAACTGAAAGAACCTAGAATTTCAATGAATTGCATTAATTCTTCTTCTGAAACTGATGTATTGACAACATCTTCTAAATTTTCTAATGTATCATTGAGCTGCTCAGTTAATTCACCTATCTCTAAATTTTCTAAAAAAGATAAATCAAGAGTATTAAAATTGAAATTTAATTGATCAGTAGTAATGTTAAAATCCCCTTCAAAAAAATCTAAGGAATTAATAACCATAAATGTTGATGAAAAATGATGATTTTTAAGATAATTTTCACTTATTAGACGATTTATATCTAAAGCTTTCCAATATCCATCCATTGGAAGGTTATGTGTAAGTTCTTGAAGATAAATTTCCCAATCTGGGTAATATCCTACAAAAGGAAAAAAATTTGATTCAGATGTATTTACCATTATAAGATCAATTTGAAATTTACTCCTAATAATTTCAAGTGCCCTTTCTGACCTTGATTTGGCATTTTCAGGAGTTAATTCGTCATCATAATAAAGGAATCCAACAAAACTATTGAAACCTAGTAAATATTGAGAAGACAGATCACTCTCAGTTAAAATTTTTGGAAAAATATCGTGATTTATTGTATTAGATGCACTAATGAGTATATTACATTTATAAAAAGCAGGATCATTAATATCAAATTGTGAAAAAATATTTGTATCATTTGTAAATAACGATTGCTTTATTAACGACTTATTACCTGCTACATAAGCATTAATTTGTTCTGCATAAAGGTCTGTTCCAGCAATATCAGAGGTCTTTAAATTGTTCATTTCATAAGCTTCGTTGTTATTTATATTTAGGCTTTTTGAATGATAATCAAGAATCAACCTATTAAAAAGCAAATTGAAAGGAGATATAAATACCATTAAAATAATAAAACCAAGAAAAATTTTTTTAATATTTTTCAAATTTTTTACTCTTTTCAACTTAAAAACCTCAATCTTACATAGTCTCTCTATAAATTTCAACTATTTTCTTTTTTCGAGCTTTCCTTAAAAGCATCCTCATCCCTATTAAAATCATCATTATTGAAACTGAAAAGATTAAAATCATATTAAACCAGGGAATATATATCACATTAGGCATACCAATCATTGTACTCAGGTTTGAAGTCACAATCCAAGCTGAAAGCCAACCAATGATGATTCCAATTGTTCCACTACTAATCATAACAATCAAAGCCTCAATTATGAATAAACGATTTATCTCTTTACCCTTTAAACCTAAGGTTCTCACAATTCCAATTTCTTTTTTTCTCTCAATAATAGTTGAATAAGATGATGATAATAATCCAAATATACAAATGAATACTGTAGTTAATGCTATTAGTGTAAAAAGCGTATCCAATACAAAGAATGAGGATCGTTGCTGTGCAACACTTCTTTTGAGATTATGTACTTCAAAATTATAATCTCTGCGATAGTTATCATTTATATAAGTTTCAATACTAAGATCAGATGTAGCTTTATCTTCTCGAAGTTTGATAAAAATTTTATCTAAGTATGGAACTGGAGGGATATCCATGATCTCAACATATGTTTCTTGAGATATTAGAACTCCACCTCTTGTGGCTTCTGCACTTGAAGCTCCGAATTCTCTACTAAATCCAGGCATGCTTTTAGCTGTACCAGCAATTTTAAAAGGATAGACTTCCAACTCATCGCCTCTATGTATTACAATCCGTATTTTATCATTTAGTTTTAAATCAAATGCAATTGAGATAGCTTCAGAAATAATACAGGTATAATATTCGTCATTAGAGAATAACTTATTAAATGAGTTTTTTACATAGCCTGAGGTCATTTCAATAAATTCATTTTTTACAGTGAATAAATATTCTTCATCAATACCAATTAATGTTATCTCCTGCGTACTTAATCCCGCATAATCACCTATTTCTGCACTAAATTCCTTTTCTGCTTCAGAATATATTTGAGTTAATTGAAATGGTTTAGCTAAAACTGAAGATACTTTTTCGATTCCGTCAATAGAGAGTAGCTCTTCTTCAAATTCAATCGTCATAATTTTATTTGGATTAATAGAAGAATCAAGCATTTCCATTTTTTGAGCTTTCAAATTACTTAATGACTTATCTTGAGAATCAACATTTTCTATAGACATAAAACCACCGCCAAATCCCCCTTGAAAAACTCCTTCTTGTTCCTTCCAACCTGATGTTTCAATAACTAAATCGGATCCATATGATAATTGGGTCATAGCTGCGGATTGTGCTGATAAAGTATTAATCACAGTAGAAGTGAAAATAACAAATGAAAATGATAATGCAAATATTATAACTGTGCTTGAATTTCTCCTCTGATAGCGAAATACAAAAATTTTGATAACATTATGAAGACGTCCTGCTATAGGCCTAAATAGCCCGATAATAATTCTTAAAATGAGAGGAATTAAACCTAATCCAGCAAGAGTTAATCCAATATTAAAAATCAATAAAATTACTATAAGAGTTCCAGCAAATAAAGCTATATTCCCTGCAATCATAATTCTAGGGATAACAAAAAAGATAAATCCTCCGTTGATTACTAAAATAAGCCCAATTAAAATTAATTTATAATTAACTGTTGATTTTTTCCGTAAATGGTAGAGTGTGTCTTCATGGCGATATGGATGGATTGATTCAACCAACTGAAGACGCATCACTTTCACAGCAGGAAAAATACTGACAACCATTCCAACACTTACACCTATTATATAGGATAATATTACAGACCATAATGTAAAAGAATAAATTAGATTAGTAAATCCAATTCCGCTAGTACTAATTACTCTGTTCGCGAATGGTATAATTATAAACCTAGTTATAAGATCTGCCGATATTATTCCAGAAATCGTTCCAAAATTACATAATAAAAAACCCTGCATTAAGACGATGTATAAATTATATTTCTTATTAGTTCCTAATGTTCTAAATATTCCAAATTCTCTAATTCTTTCTTCAACAGACGTCTTTAATATTCCATTTATCAATACTCCGGAGATAAGCATAGCTATAATTGATACAAAAACAAAAACAACAACGATAAATGCACTCAAAAACTCAGAATACCCTAATATTCTTAATTTTGGTAAATCAATATTGTATTCTTGAATTCCTAATGCGACTTGAACATCACTAGCAATTTCTTTTATATTAGTTTTTGATCCTTCAAAATCCCTGATATCATAAAGTTTATGACTCTCTTTCAATGTAAGGATTAGTTTACTACATCGTCCAGTAAAATTTTTATACCCAAATAACTCATAAATTGTATTAATATCAACGATAATAAGATGCCTATTGCGATAACCGTTTGGCCATTTTAGATTGAAATCAAAAATTGCGTCTATGGTCAGATTTTTTGCTATACTAATAGTTCTATTTCCATGTCTTAATCCCATTTCGATCTCAATTTCATCATTTTTAGCGTATTTTATAACATTATTGAAGCCATAATAGATAGCGCAGTGATTTGTTGATAATTCATCCAAATTTAGAATTTCGTTGGTGTTAGGATTATTGAAGGTGCCAAAGTTTATATCGTTTTCTAAAGAGAAGTTAATCGCAGAAATCATACACCATTCTTCCTCTTCTGTGAGAGCTGTTGTGTGAAAATCTTCTGAAACTTTTACCATTCCATATAGTTCCGTTCTAGGTATGAAATCCCCAAAAACATCTGATGTATCTTGAATTGTCTCAATAATTGGTTCATATTTATAATAAGATGACCTATTCTCTGGTTCTCCATTATAATGCCTTATAGAAATTACAGCATCTTGATTTCCTGAATCTATTGTAAGGTAATCAACATAACTTGAAGAAATGGAGTCACTTAAGAATAAAACCGTAGTTAAAAGCCCAATAGAAATCAGCATTCCAAAAATAGCAAGCAGAGTTCTAATCTTTTGTTTTTTTAAGTCTAAAAAGGCATATTTTACTATTAATTTAAAATGGGTCATTTGGTAAAAATATCTCTAAATTTTTATTTTAACTGGTATTTTTGTTTACTTATTGTAAAATTAATAAATTTCCTTCGATTTTAGCATAAATATTATTCTCATCTATCAATTCCTGTAATAAGTCATTGAAATGTTCAGGTAAATTCATTATTATTGAGTTAGGGATACCATTTTTAATATCAATAATACTAAGCTCTGTCTTGCCTTGATTCGCAAATAAGTATTGAAAAATTTTACCTTTACACTTTTCCTTATTGATTTCTGTTTCTTGTTGTCTTTTAAGTTGCATGATCTCAGTTTCTTTTAAACCAGCTATTTTTCCTTCGTGAGTAAGCTTCCCATCTCTCATATGGAAGACTCTAGATGCAAATTCTGAAACAGCGGCATCGTGACTGACTGCGATGAAAGTAGCACCTCTCCTATTTAGATCTTTTAGAAGATTCAAAATCATAACACCTGTTTTACTGTCTAAATCTCCTGTTGGCTCATCTAATACGCATATAGCAGGATCATTTGCAAAGGCTCTGGCAATAGCAACTCTTTGTTGTTCACCTCCACTTAATTCTGAGGGTGTATGATGTGCTCTCTCATCTAAATCTACCAATCTTAAGAGATCCATCGCTCTTTTTCTTTTTCCTCGACGACTTAATTTTCCGGAAAAATGTAAAGGCACCATAACATTTTCCATTGCTGTCATTTGGGGAAGTAGATTATAGAATTGAAAAACGAATCCAATTCTCTCTCTTCTAATCTCCGCTAAGTCATTATCTGACAACATACTTATATTGGACCCTTCTAAAAAGACTTTTCCTCTTGTTGGGGTATCAAGTCCTCCAATTAAATTAAGCAAAGTTGTTTTTCCAGAACCAGATGGCCCCATAATATCAACAAAATCTCCCGTATCTATAGTTAGATCCACCCCTCTTAAAGCTGCGACCGCTGTCGTTCCTAATAAATATGTCTTGTGGAGGTTTTCCGCCACAATCAAATGATCATAATCCTTACCAGCAACTTTATCTTCCCTAATCTCTTTTTTCATCTTTCTCTTCTCTATCCGAGATTGAGAAAGGATCTCTTCCTTTTGTTTTTTTATTTCGTCCTTTTCCTTCTGTTTTTTCCACTTTTCAAAGTGCTTACTTAGTTCACCCTTCCATATTGCTAATTTTCCTGTTTCTTCTTCATATTCTTCCATTTTAGGAGTTTTTTTTATTATTGGTGTTTTAGACATGCGAAATACACTCTTTTGTAATGATTACTCTTTCCAAATGCTTTTTTTTCTAAATTGTATGAATAATTTGAATTTTATAATATTATAATGCTAAAATAAACTTTTTCAGATAATCATATTTATATCGCATATTTTAATATGAAAAAATTATTAAAATTTAATGTTCTAATTAATTAGAATATTCAAAAATATTTATGGATTCTCCATAAAAGTAAAATAAATAAGAGATATAATTCTTAGAACAAAGTTCTATCTAGCATTCATCTTTTTTTAAATAGTCCAATATCTTGAAGTATATATCTTTTTCAGCATCCTTCTTATTTGTGAATTTCTCAGATTTAAAATCTTTTGGTAGCTTAAATAATTCTTTTTGATTATCTCGCTCTAATATCTTAGGATTTTTAGCAATCCAACTTGGATCATGTTCTAGACCCCTTTTTTCATAATCAAGCAATATATAGATACTTGTTTTAAATCTCTCTTGTAAAAATTCTAATAATTCACTCTTTTTAAGTAATTTTGAATTTTCTCTAACAATATCTATATTTTCATAAAAAGGATCAATTATTTTCTGCTCCACAATATTCAGATTATTGTCTGAATCAAGAAAGATCGCTCCACATACTGCTTCAAATATATCAGCTAAAATTCTTGTACCTTTTACCCGTTGCTTATCAGCTTTAAATATAAATTCATGCAAATTCATTATCTTCGCTACTTTTTTTAAAGTTTTATCGCTTTCTAAGAAAGCTTTAATTTTAGTTATATTTCCAGGATCTTTTATCCCTCTTCGATACAATTTTAATATAAAAATAATTTTAATTACAGCATCTCCTAAAGTTTCTAAGAACTCATAATTGGGTTTGCTTATTTCATTTCCTAATTGTGGAGTAGTTAAAGCTTGTGCTAACAATTCTTCCTTTTTAAATTTGTAATCAATGAATTCTTGGAAATGTCTCAATTTATCTTTCATTTCTCTATTTTCCACTTTTTACTATATCCCCTTTTTTGTATTTATAAAATTATAAATCTTTAATTTTTTTAATTTTCTTCGTTTCAAATCTTTCCCTCCCTCTTCTTCTAATATGTAGTAATTTTTTTTCCTTATATTGTTATAAACTATTCTAGTCCTTTGTTTTATATATCTGATATGTTATAGTTATTTTATGGAAGATACTGATTATAGTTATAATTTATATGATAATAGGAAGCCTCGCGATTTTTTAATTAGATCTAAGAATTTTAATGATATAGACTTTGAGAATTTTCTTTTAACAGAGATTAATATCTTTAATTTCTTATATGAAGAGTTATATCTAAAAAATAATGATAATAGTCTAGTTGCTATAATTAACAAGTTAGATTATTATCCTAGTACTCTTTCTTCACATCTTAAAAAATTAGTAAAGAACAATTATATCGAGTTAGTACTAGTTAAAGATTCTCAACCAAAAAAAATACTCGTAAGATTCACTAAATACGGTTTAGAGCAAATTGAATTAATAAGAGAAATATTTCTTCAATGTAAGAATTGTAAAGAATGCTGTTAGAAGAGCTTATGAAAAATATCCTAAAGTTTATGCTAAAGTTTATAACATTTGGGATGAAGATAATTATGATCAATCTTTATGGATCAAACAAAATTAATTTTCAATTTCAAATCTAAAAGAGTAATATAATATAACTCTCTTCTTTTCTTTAATAATATCTTTCTTAACCTTCTTTTTTTCTTCAGGTAAGATATATTCATTGATATTACCCAAATCATTACGAAGAGTAGTTGAAAATTACAATGTTATCTCTCAGTTAGTATTTATATAGGTGAACCTCTTTTTATTTTATACTACCAACAGATAAAAATGAGGAAATACTAAAAATGGTTGAGACCAAAACCCCTGAATATTGGGAAGCGATAGCCAAACAAGGTGATATTGATAAAAAGCTCAAAAAACAGATACAACCTCTATTTACCCAATACCATGAGATTCCTTCAGAATCCATTTTTGAAAAGAATTCTGATAAATTTACGGATACTTTTCAAAAGGAACTTGACACCACATTAATTGAGTTTTTTAGCTCATATTCGGAACTTTCTAAAAATGAAATTCGAAAACGAAAAAAAATCATGATATTCATAGGCAGAAAATGATCGCTACCGTCTATTTTCTCTGTAAGGATAATTCTATATCTTGTAAAATTCCTCGAAAGTCAATTTTTTTAGATCTTAACGATGAAACAAAGGGAATATTACAAGATGGGAGGGAAGTGCATTTGAAGACAGTTAAATTTAAAAATTTAGACAAGACTTAATTAATATATGGAGAAAGGAAATAAGAACAGAATACTTGATTTTATTAAAGAAATTAAGGATAAAAATTCTGAGATGGAAAAATATCTTTCAAGTTTACCAATTTTATCAAGAGAAGATATGCTTAAAGAAATTGCTCGGAAAATTATAGAAAACAATAAAGTATTACAAGAAATTGTAGGATCTAAAGAAAAGATCTTATCTGGAGAAGCTAAAGAAAAAATTCATACCATCGAAGAAAGAATTGATAAAGTTATTTCTAATATCCAAGAGAATGAAACTAAGAAAATAATTTATTTAAGAGAATTTATTGATACATTTCAAGAAATTTCAGATAATGATAAAAATGTAATAATTCAATCCTTAAAAGATGAAGAAGATATTAATCTCTTAAAGGAAAAAATGTTATCTTTATCTACTATATTTTTATAAACCCAATAATTTTATTCGTTTTTTAATTTGAAGATAAAAAAATTATTTTAAATTTATAAGTTCTAAATGGATCTCAGAAAAGAGATTATTTAATATGTAAATAATTTTAGTAAAGTTAATGCCTTTTTTATCTTTTTTATCCTCAATTTAAATGTTAAAATTTTTGGTAAAACACTTCCAATTGAAAGATTTTCACTTGTTAAGAGATCAACGAAGATTTGGGTTTTTGCTGATAATCGGGCGTCCCACCCTGCATTTTTCTTCTTTACATTTTTTTTTGGTTTGGTGTCAACTCCTTCTACATAAATTTTACCTTTGTCAATAACAATTATAGCAGCATTTTTAGCATCGGTTGCATTCAACATAATTTTAATTTCAGTATCCTTAAAATCTTCTTTAAATTTCTCAATACTATTTAACTGATCAACTTGTTTGAATACAACTCCTGCAAAACCTCTAAGTCTTTTCTTTTTTTCTTCAGTCATTTAAAATATCCCCAATTAATTATAGAATAATTTAAAAACTTAAGATTTAGAAATATTTCAACAGCTAAAAAGGATACGAATAATTTACAAAATTAAAGAAGAATAAGTGATCTAACCTTAGATCTCAAAAAAAGCATAAATCAGTACCCATCAGCTTCACTACCAGAAAAAAGATCTTCGTATGCTTTCCGATCGTCGCTAGATATTCTTTCGCTTCTTAACCCTTCTTTTATCACTATTGGAGCCTCTTCTTTTTCATCATGTCTAATCTTTTTTTGGATCTTATAACCTTCTTTGTCATTTCCTAACTCAAATTCCTCTTCACAGGCTTTACAATATAGTTTACCGTTTTTTGGGATCAACATGTTGCCGCAATTATCACAGAAGCGCATAATTTCTTAGATCACAACTCTTTTTCTTTATTTTCTCTTTTTAAACTTTTCGGTTTAGTAGATTATTTCCTACCTAACTGCTTTACTACAGAAGTATAAAAAATATTTTTAGCTTATAAATTTATCCTTTCATTCGTTATATCTGTTGATAATAACAAACAAATTTCATATAAGTCTTAACATTTTATACTAATAAATTTTTAGCATGAGTTATTAATTTATTATTAAGATATTGTTTGCGAAATTGAAGGTTAAACTTTTAAAACCATGTAGCAAACCGATATTTAATGAAAACTTGGTTCTGAATTTTGCTAAAATGAATGTTTAATTAAATCAACCAAAATGTAAGAAAAAATTCTTACTCAATTTATTTGCATTTGAAACGAAGGAAATTAAAAAAATTGAAGATTTATAATTTTATAAATATAAGAAAAGGGGAACTAGTAAAAAGTGGGAAATAAAGAAATTCTAATCATAGGTCATAGAGGGGCTTATGATGAGGCTCCTGAAAATACATTAAAAGGATTTAAAAAAGCAATTGAGTTGGGAGCGGATTATGTCGAATTCGATGTACATCAATCTCAAGATGGAGCACTTGTAGTTATTCACAACGTTGATATACTCAGAAGAATGGGGTATAATAGTGCAATAGAGCAAATGACATTGAATGAACTACAAAAATTAAACCTTGGAGAAGGTGAAAGAGTCCCTGAGTTATGGGAAGTTATTAATCTCGCTAAAGGAAAAATTAATTTACTTTGCGAAATAAAAGCTAAAGGTATTTCTGATAAAGTAATAAATCTCTTAAGAGATGAAGAAGTAATAAACTCTACAATAATTCAATCATTTTTAGTTGAGGAATTATTAGAAGTTAGAAGAATTGAACCAAAAATAGAATTAGCTGCTCTAGTTCCAATTACCGAAGAATATTTACAGGAATGGGTAAAAAGGAAAAAATTAATTCAAAGTGTAATTAATTTAGATTTTCCTTATATTGTTACTCGCCATAAAAATGTAGATGAAGAATTTTTAAATTATTCTCATAAATACAATTTAAAAGTATTTGTTTATACGCTTAATACAAAAAAAATTATGAAGAGATTCATGAAAATGGGCGTTGATGGCGTAATTGTAAATAGCATTTCCAAGGCAAAAAAGACCCTTGAACAATATGATTAGAATTTAATTAATTTAATCTCTTAAATTTATCCGATTCTATATTAGATAGAACCAATTCAATAGCATTTTTAATAAAATATTTTAGTCAACTGCAATTATTCTATCTAATATTTTTATCTATTTTTAAAGGATTTATTTATGTCTACTATGAAAGAATCACAAAAGATCTATTACAATTATGGGATATTATTATGAGTGGAAATAAGGAAGATCTATTAGTTATAGGGCACAAAGGTGCTAGTTCAATTGCACCTGAAAATACACTTAAAGCATTTAAAAAAGCGATTGAATTAAAAGCAGACTATATTGAATTTGATCTCCACCACACTTTGGATAATGAGATTATTATCCATCATGATGAGGATACACTTAGCACAACTGGAGTGTTGAAAATGATTAAAGATACCTCTCTTGAAGAGATTAAAAAACTAGATGCTGGAGAAGGCGAGCAAATACCTACTTTACGAGAATTAATAAAAATTACAAAGGGTAAGATAAATCTTCAACCAGAAATTAAAGTTCTCGGATTAGTACATGATTTAGTAAATATTTTAAGAAAGAATAATCTTATTGAAACTTCTATAGTAAGTTGTTTTGAAATAGAAGAACTGTCAAAAATAAAAGAAATAGAACCACAGTTAAAGGTAGGATATTTAATACCTAAAGCACTTACAAAATTTCAACCTATTAAGCAATATATAAAAAGAGCAGTAGCTAATGAATTTTATGCGATTCATCCCTATCATACTGCAGTTGATAAAAAATTAGTAGAATTTACTCATGAGAGAGGTCTCAAAATTAATGTATGGACTGTCAATGAGGAAGAAATAATGAAAAGATTAATTGATTTAGGTGTTGATGGAATTTTTACTGATGATATTGTTTTATTAAATAAATTACTTGGAAGGTCTTATTAATAAAATATTTTAGTTGAATTGAATTATTCTATACAACCTTTTTATCTATTTTATAAGGAATTTTTAATGTCTGCCTTAAAACAAACACAAAAAATCAATTTTAACAGATTATTCTTTCCCAAATCTATTGGAATTATAGGTGTAAGTCTCGATCTCAGAGGAGGAAGTTTTTTTGTTAGATGCATGAAAGACAGATTTAAAGGACCAATATATTTATTCAATCCTAAACTAGTTGGAGAAAAATTACATGGATATAAAATATACGGTTCAATCCTAGATATTGATGATCCTATAGATTATGTAATTTTAGCTGTTCCTGCGCGCTTATGCCCCAATTTAATGGAAGACATTGGAAAGAAAGGTGCTCCTTTTGTAACTATTTTTGCATCAGGATTTCGTGAAGTAGGCAATGAAGATCTGGAACAACAACTTTTAGATATTGCCAGAAAGTATAATATCAGAATAATTGGTCCAAATTGTTTGGGTGTGTACAATCCAAAAGCAGGTCTTTTTTTTGCTTTTGAGCAATCTAAAAAAGCAGGAAATTTTAGTGGAGTCTTCCAATCCGGGGGTATTGCTCAAAATATGTCACAGTTAGTGGTTTCTTACGGACTTTATGCTTCAAAATTTATCTCAATTGGAAATGCTTTAGACTTATCACCAGTAGAATTTCTAGAATACTTCAATCAAGATGGTTATACGAAGATCATAGGTTTATATATTGAAAATTTAAGATCTACCACACAAGGAAGACAATTTATGAAAGTGGTAAAAAATTGTAACTTAAATAGAAAACCAGTAATACTTTGGAGAGCGGGTTTTGGTGAAGCTACAAAAAAAGCGATATTATCTCATACTGGGGGTCTTGCAGGTAATAATGAAATGTGGAGAGCTGTTGGAAAGCAAACTGGTTGTTGTATTGTGAGTAATTCAAATGAAATTGCTGCATTAGCTTCAGCCTTTAATTTAACACATTTACCAGATACACGTAACGTAGGAGTCATTGGAATTGGGGGAGGATCAACAATAGAAGCTATAGACATTCTTGAAAAGCATAACTTAAATATACCAAATTTAACAGAAAAAACTATTCAAAAAATGCAAAGATTCCTTCCCGATGTTAATACAAACGTTACTAATCCAATTGATCTCGGTGGAAGCGGCATCCAACCTCATATATACTACAGGACAATCCTCGCTTTGGATAAGGATCCAAACATATCTTCAATTGTTTTCATTAAAGATCCTGAAAGATTTGGTGGTTTTCAAGATTTATTAGAAGAAATAGGCTTTAAAGATACGGATTTGAATAAGGAATTTATTAGATATGTTTCTAAAGCAAAAAATGTTTCTATAAAACCAATGTATTGTGTTATGCTAAAGATTAATGAAGGTTTTGAAGAATATAAAAGTAGATACAAGTTTAAAATGAAATTATTAAACAAGGCAGTTCCTGTTTTTGAAAGCTTGGATTTAGCAGGATTAGTTTTAGACAAGATAAATAGTTATAGAGAATTTCTACAAAAGCATGGAAAATTTCCAAAAAAATAATTTTTTCAAAGAAAGTAACTGAATAGTTCTGTCAAAATATTTTCTTGAATAATTCTGTTTTCATTTAATTATTTTTTATGATTGACCTCAATAGGTCTTCCAGGGCTACCTTGATAATAAAATTTTTCTGGTTTACCTCTCCAATTCTTATGCAACACGGTATTTGGAAATATCACGTTATTGTCTGATGTTATCACATTTGGACCAACTACAATACCAGGATACAGTGTAGTATTTTTTCCTAATTTAATTTCCAGCATAGTTATTTTGCCAAAAATTGTATTAACAGCATGGCTCGATAGACCACTTGAAGGATAGATGAAATCATTATCACCTAAATCAGTAAATTCTAAGCCTACATAGCTATCACAATAAATGACATTCTTACCTATTTTATTGTGACTTATTCTTCGAAGTGTTCGGTTCACAAGCCAAGGAAATGGTGATTTTGATGATAGCCACACAGGAAATTTGATAATAAAACCTCTTTTATGATAATATTTCATCATGATTCCTTCAGGACTCTTTAAATCATCAAGGACTCGTGCAAACACGCCTTCTTGTGGTGGTGATTTCTTATTCCAATATCTAGCCCAAAAAGCCACAAATTCAATTAGAACTATAATGTAAATATAATATAATAAAAATAGAAATCCTGGTAATAATAATAGATGGATGATAAGAGGAATAGCAAATAAGTTTATAAATCCATATTCAAACAACAAGAAAATCCCTAAACATATGTATAAAGGAACTAAGAAGCTAATGAAATTTATTTTAAAAAAGTCTACAGCAGGAAGCTCTACAGTGTTCTCTTCCTGTTCTTTAAATAATGAATCACTTTCATTTGGGGTGATATTTTTTACCATAATTACACAATTGGATATGATGTTTAAAGAATTATATGAAATGCCTTATTATAATAGTTTTCTATTTTTATAAGAAATAATCTAAAATCTTAAAGTAAATGATTAATTTGACTTTTCATCAGAAAACCAAATTAAAAATGCTGATTTGGGACATTTATGTCAAATACTAATCCACCCAATAATCGTAGAGTCTTTAAATATCGTACATTGACCCCATTATGGATTGCCGTCTTTATCGACATAATTGGATTCTCGATGATATTGCCAATGGCACCATTTATTGCTAAACAGTTCGATGTGCATATATTTATTATGGGAATAGCACTTTCTGTAAATGCTATGTTTTCATTCATTTTCGGACCAATATTAGGAAAATTAAGTGATAAATTTGGAAGAAAGCCTTTACTTTTAATTTCACAGGCAGGAACCTTTGCTGGATTCCTTATGTTAGCATTTTCAAACTCAATATGGATGGTTGTTGTTTCAAGAATTGTTGATGGCATTTTTGGGGGTAACTTTCCAATTGCAAAAGCAATTATTGGTGATGAAGTGCCACCAAAAGACAGAAGTTTCCAAATGGCTAATATTGGTGTTGCTCATGTATTAGCATCTCTTATTGGACCAGGAATGGGGGGAATACTTTTCAGTATCGGAGGAATATTGCTCCCTGGTCTATTTGCAGCTGGATTATCTTTATTTACTATGATAATAACAATTTTTATTTTAGAAGAAACTTGGCCAAAATCAAAACGAGAAGAGCATCATGATATTTTACAAAAAGTAACAATAATAAAAATCCGGAAAAATAAAAATGCTATGTTCTATCTTACTTTATTTGGTTTTCATACAGCATCTTTCATAATTGCGATGTCTTCGTTATCATTTTTTGCTGAAATTGTATTTGGCCTTAATTCTGCTGAAATTGGGATTTTATTGATGATCAGTGGAGTTTTTCGAGCATCAGTAAGATTTACTTTATTCAAACCTACTATTACAAAATTAGGTGTCAATAATGCTATTATCGTTGGTTTAGGTATATTTTTAGTCGCATTTTTATTAATAGGGTTTTCATTTAATATAATTATGTTTTTTGTCTTAATATTATTCATAAGTTTTGCTGCTTCTCTAACACGAGGCCCCCTAAACAGTAAAATAAGTCAATCAGTAACACCAAGGGAACAAGGTAAAATTAATGGCTATTCTTCTGGATTAGATAGTTTCGCACAAATTATAGGACCTCTAATTGGAACTTTTATACTTGGCTTTTTTCCAGCTTTCTTTCTAAGCTTTGTTATTGGATCAATTGCTTTAGTTCCTTTCTTAATGAGTTTTAAGAAGATTGAATTAAAAATATATCCAATGCCTGTTAAGAAGGATGTTGAAGTTATTGAATAACTATTTTCTTGTTATTTAAAAGGAATTTATTTTTTTACCAACAATAATAAATCAGCCAAGGAATAGCATACGAAAGATTATAAATACAATCCAACTTATTATATAAAGAATACATGCTTTCCCTTTACTAATTTCGGATTGTTTGTGGATAAAAATTACCCCATAAATTATACCAATTAAGGCACATAGTGGATGTAAAAATGTTACAATCCACCAAGAAGACCAAAAATGTAATAGAATATCTCCAATTAATGCTATTAATCCAATAGTGTTCCATGTAAACATTGAGAAAAATGTTATTGCCCTTGTATCCAATTGATAATTTTTATAAATTCTTGAAAGACCGGTTAATACAATCCAAAATAATACAAAATCAACTATATGTACAATGGGAAATAGAATCATTTGATAGAAGTAGTATTGATTATCAGTAGTAGTTAATAAACGGAGTAAGTTTGTAATCGGTAGTATGAGAGGTCTTTGTGTAAAAAAATCAATAATATATAAGCATTCATAACCAATAGTAAAAATAAATAATGGAATGAGTGCGAAATAAAATAATTTCTCTTCGTTAAGAAAATCATTAATTAATGACTTAGGGTTATAGAAAACTTCACCCATATATTTTATATTTCTTTTTAAAGAATGATTCTCCATTTTGAAAAATATAGTTCACTATTTCTTTAAAAAATCCACTAATATCTTATGTACTTCAGGTGTTTTTTCCAAGGGTAAACTGTGTCTCGCATCCTTTATAACCTTGAGAATGCTGTCAGGAATCCGTTCATGCATCTGTTGGTTTATATATAACGGTGCTATTCGATCTTTTGCCCCACATAGAATTAATGTTTTGCTTTTAATTTTATGAAGCCTATCTAAAGTATTATGACCAATAACAGCATTAGCAGCATTATTATTATCTTGAGGTGTATATGGATATTTTAAATCTCTCTCTATGATATCCTCTACAGACCACAAACCGTGAAATTTTCTCTTGGGATTTTCTGCCATCATTTTCCAAAAGTCACGAGAAAAACCACCTTTTGCTGATTTTAAAAAAGTTTTTAGTGGATCCTTTTTTAACTCTTGAAAATATGTGATTTTTCCTTCCTTATACATCTCTGGTCCTTTTGGATCAGGAAATCCTGGCCATGTATTTATTAAAACTAATTTATTTACGCGTTCAGGATACTTAAATATAAAGTTTTGAACTATCATACCTCCGAGAGATAATCCTATAACATGTGCTTTCTCTATTTTAAGAAATTCAAGCAATCCATTAATGTCATCAGCATACATATCCATTGTATAAGGTGTATTTGGCTTATCAGATTTTCATGCACCTCGATTGTCAAACGTTATTAATTTAAAAAGTTTTGCTAAAGCATCGATATGAACAAACCATTCATCTTTAGTACCTCCCCAACCATGGACTAATATGACAGGATATCCATCTCCATGAATCTCATAACAAATATTAATTCCATTAACTTCTGCAAATAATTCAGTCATATAAATCAATTTTATAAGTTAATAAATATAGTATTATCATTCATGATTTTAAAAATTTTATAATATGTTGATTAATAATATGAGGGTATTCAAGGATAGATTGATGTCCAGCATTGCTAATTATTATAAATTTGCTATTTGGGAGAAATTCGTGTATTTTTTCATTTAATAATTTAGGACAAGTTTTATCTTTATCTGCTGCAATAATTAGAACTTCATTTTTAATTTCCTGTAATCTATCATACGTATTATGAGTTTTTAAAGCTTCAACTTGATGAATTAAATCTTTTTCTGTTGGGCCATAAAGTGTTTTTTCTTCTACTAGGTCCTCCACAGACCAGATATTATGAAATTTCTTTTTTGGATTTTCTTTCATTTGTTTCCAAAACTCTCTAGAATAACTTTTTTTAGCTTTAACTATAAATACATTAAGAGGATCTTTTTTCATAGCATTAAGATTTGTAATTGCATTTTTCCTATAATATTCAATTCCTTGATCAGGTGGAACTCCCGGAGGTGTTATCCCTGCAATTGTATTGATTAATACAATTTTATTTATTTTTTTAGGATACTTTAATACAAAATTCTGAACAATTATCCCCCCTAGACTATGTCCTATGATATGAGTTTTTTCTATATCGAGATGATCTAATAAACCTTTTATATCATTAGCATAAATTTCCATTGAATAAGTTCCATCTGGTCTGTCTGATTTTCCGGCTCCTCTATTATCGATTCTAATCACTTTAAAATATCTAGATAAATCTCCTATTTGAGCACGCCAATGTTCTTTCCTGTCGCTAAATCCATGGATTAAAACAACAGGTTCACCTTCTCCGAGAATATCATAACAGATTTTTATATCATTAACGTCAGCAAATAATTCAGTCATAATTCTTTAAAATTATATTTATTAAATAAAATTCCTAATCATTTTACTAAAAAATCAATAATTGCTTTATTTACTTCTGGTGCTCTAGATTTCGGAGATTCATGCCCTGCTTCTTCTATTATCTTAAAAATACTATTTGGCATGACCTTGTGGATTTCGAGCATTTTTTCTTTAGGTACAAGTATATCGTGGGAAGCTGTAATCAAGAGAGTCTTATGTTTTATTTCATGCAATCTATGATATACATTATGAGTTTTAAAAGAATATGCAATATTTCGAATATCTTGAGGTGTAGGCGGATCTGTAGTATAATATTCAATAAGATCTTCTACTGACCACAATCCGTAAAACTTTTTCTTTGGATTTGCTTCCATTTCTTTCCTAAATTTGTAGTAAAAACCAAATTGAGTACTTTGCCAAAATGCCTTGACTGGATACTTTTTTCTAAATTCTAACCCTTTAATTCTGGTTTGAATATAAGGTTCTGGGTCAAATTCATCGGGAATTTTAGGCAAAGTATTAATTAATACAAGTTTATCCACACATTTTGGAAATTTCAATACAAAATTTTGAACAATCATACCACCTAAAGAAAGTCCTATAAGATGAATTTTCTCTATCATTAAGTAATCCATTAATCCCTTAATATCATTAACAAACATCTCCATAGAATAAGGGAAATTAGGACGATCCGATTTACCAGCCCCTCTGCAATCAAAAGCAATTACTCTAAATTTTTCAGAAAGAGCAGGAATCTGGGCCATGAAACTTTCCTTTTTAGAACCAAAACCATGAATTAAAATTATTGGGAAACCTTTACCAACGCTCTTGTAACAAATTTTAATACCATTTACATCAGCGAAAGCTTCTACCATAATATGTATTAGGTAAGAGAACTTATTAAAAAATCGATGGATATTTAATTTTGATTCTTAAGAAAATTAATACTAATTTTTAAGAAAAAATTTATAAAATGCATATTTGAAACCCACAATTATTACATCTTCCAAAAGTATCCAGATTCAGCTTTTTAACTCCGAATAATTGTCTTTCAATTACTATCTCAGAACAATTTGGACATATAGTTTTATCATAATCAGTATTAGGTACATTTCCCAAATATACAAACTTTAAACCCTCCTTTTTTACTATATCATAAGCTTTATATAGAAGTTTTAATGGTGTAGGGTTGGTTAATCCATGATCAATTGCTTTATAATGCGGAAAAAAACGAGATAAATGATATGGCGTATCATCACCTAATTCATTATGTATCCTTTTAGAAATATACTTAATTGTTGAGTCGTCAGTATTAAGTTTTGTTATAAGGAGAGTAGTAATTTCGACATGAACACCCAAATCTTTTGCTAACTTTGCATTTCTCCATACTTTTTCTACATCAGCACCACAATATTTCTGAACCATATCAGCTCCTCCTTTGATATCTATATTCATTGCATCAAAACCAGCGTCTACTAAATCTCTCAACACATCCTCTGTCATGTAGCCATTTGTAACATAAGTATTATATAAACCATTCTGTTTTGCTAGCTTAAAGACTTCTAATGAATATTCAAACAATAAAGTTGGCTCATTAAAAGATATTGATGTTCCTTTACATTTTTTTTCTAAAGCAATTTCAATAAATCTCTTAGGAGAGATGAAATCTTCCGAAGATGCAAATTGAATAGCTTTTAAAGGATTAGTTTTTGATAAATGATGATTTTGACACCAAAAACAAGAGAAATTACAACCATAAGTCCCTACTGTTAAAGCTATGCTTCCTGGATAAAAGTGATAAAGAGGTTTTTTTTCTATAGGGTTGAATGATAATGCAGGAATTAACCCATAAACTATAGAATAAATCAGACCATCTTTATTAATTCGAGTCTTACAAAATCCAGCTTTATCTCTTGCGATTTCACATTTTCTCTCACAGGTTAGACATTTCGAGAAATTTTCATCTATTTGCTTTTGAAATTTAGCTAGTTTTAAGAATTTTGGATTTATTGGTTCATTCAAATGATTATTATATTTTTTATTTCTGTTTAGCATAAGTTCCTATTAATTCTGTTTGTTCAATGATATGCCCCTCCATTGCTTTTAAGACTTTTTTCTTGCGACTTTTAGAATCTAAAGGTAATTTTTCATCTAGAGCAAACAATTTGAAAAAATATCTATGTTTCCCCTTAGGTGGACATGGTCCCATATATTTGTTTTTTCGCATCATATTCTTCCCTACGATAGCACCCTCTAAGGAACTTCCTTCGGGTATTTCATTAGTTTTAGGGTCAAGATGACAAATTACCCAATGAGTGACTGTGAGACCCATTGGGGCATCAGGATCTTCCATGATTAGAACTAAGCTTTTTGCTTCCTGAGGAACTCCCGAAATCTTTAATAGCGGGCTAATTTCTTCACCTTGACATGTATACTTTCTAGGTATATCACCCATATGATTAAATGCAGGGCTTGTTAGAGATAATTCTCCCATTTATATTCACCAAATAAAAAATATGTTTTGAGCCAATTAAATTATATTACATTTAAATGAAAAACATCGGGATCTTTTAACTCCCATTCTTCAAATGGATCATCTTTTACAGCGTCTATCATTGCCTGTCTTGCTGCTAACCAATCATCTTTCGATTCCCAAATAGCTAAACCAACAAGTTGACCCGTATCTTCATCTTTTGTAGTATGAGCCATAATAAGACCTTTTTTTCCTTCCATAGCCTTTCCAAAACGATGCATAGAATCAATTAGGAATTGTTCTTTTTCTGGTTTTGGATATTGAATTGACATATGAACAAACATTTTTTTCTCTCTCTTAATTTATTATTTAGATTTTAAAATTTTACGTAAGAGATGAAATCCCTTTGCAAATAAACTTTTCATTAAAGGAAAGTCCATTGTATATCTAATGATCTTTAATAATCTATATTTCTTTGGTTTAAATGAACTGAGATCATTGTCATAAGTAATTTCATCTATATAGAAGTTTTTGTTAAAAAAGGATAGTATAAGAGAATAAGTCATGATTGCAATTATATCCCATGCTCGTCTGATATGGTCCTCTGGATAATTTAATTTTTCTCCCATTGCCATCCTGACAATTTCAATAATATGAAATATATCAATTTTACTCCTTATTAATTCTCTTGTAGCCCATAATAAATAAATACATCCTCCACAGTAGGAAATTAAAGCTTTTGTATTAGTTTCTTCTGCTTCTTTGAACTTTTTCATCCCTTCAGAGATTATATCAAAGATTATTGATATATTTTTTATCCATGATGCTCCTGCGCCGAAGCCGCAACATAATGAATCTTCTCTATTATGTTTCATTTCAGAAATTTGACATCCACATCTTTTTAATATTTCTCTAGGAACCTTCCAATAATTTCCTCCTAAAGCTTTAGAATAACAATTGTCATGAACAGTTACAGTCATATTAATTTGATTTTTTAACTTAATTTCCTCAGAATCAATATTATCCAAAAGCCATTGATTAAAATTAATGAAATTTTGAGTATGATTTACTCCCATCTCCTTAGGATGTACTTCCTTAAAGATATATTCAACAGCATCTAAACATGCAACAACATTTTTAACGCCCCAATTATCAAAATCTTTCTTTGTTCTTTGAGCAATCCTTTGAACAACATCTAAGTATCCCCCCTGATATAAATATGCTCCACCTTCCCATTGGTCAATTCTATCAATAGGTTTGAAATTATCCAATAATTTACTTCTACCAATTATAAATGGAAATAAATGCGTATAATTTCCAATCAATAATGGTGTATCATCCGCTTTTGGGATATAATGCATCCAATTATAGATCCACCTTTTTTCTTGATTTGATAAAAAAATATTAAGTAGTTGCCAGATATTAGATTGTTTAGTAGGACAAACAAATCGATATAATGGAGGAGCTGCTCTTTTTTTATATAAGTCATTCCATCTCTCAAGAATCAACTGATAAGGGTTTGCATTTTGAGGACAATATAAATTACAAGAAAAACAAGTATTGCAGTTAGAGAGAACATATTGAGATTCTTCTCCTTCAATTAAGTTTTTAATTTCTTTCTTTGCTTCTTCAATTGGCATTTGTAAAACAGGACATAGACGAAAACATTCGCCGCATAAATTGCATAAATCTTCTTTAAATCCTGACATTCTTCTAGTTTTATTCATTTTTACCATGCCTCCTTATAATTGGGGGGCTCCTCAGGAATTTCAGCTATCCTAAATTTCTTTTTTGACAGAATTTTAGGAAATTGTTTTCGAATAATTCCCCAGAAGAAATGCCTGCCTCTCTTTTTTTTTGCTCTTTTGGTTAAACTGGGATTTTCTCCAATTGCCATTTGCACTAACTCAATAATATGATAAACTTTAAGCTTTTTAAAATATAGTTTCTTATTTGTCATAAATTCTGCTAAGCAACCTGCACAATATATACATACGGCATCAACTTTTTTCTTTTTAAAATCTTTAAAATTTCTTAGAGTTGATGTTCTTAATCTTAACGGGTGATAAGCAGAATCAATTGAAAAACCTGCTGCTATTCCACAACATCGCATATTCTCCCTACATGATTCAATTTCAACAATTTTGAGTCCGATAGCATCCAAGATCTTACGAGGTAAATTCATGTATTTATCTCCAAACATTTTGGCATAACAAGAATCCTGTATTGTAACTGTCATTCCTAATTTCTTTTTAATTTTAATTTCTCCATTCTCTATTCGTTCCCATAAATATTGAATATATGATTTAATTTCTTCAAATTTATATGTTAATCCATAATGAGGTAATACATTTTTAAAAACATTAGTGCCAGCAGTACATAGAACAAGTAATTTCTTTGGTTTTAAAATGTTGAACCACCTATCTAATCTTTTAGCGATCTGAAAAAGCTCATTTCTATATCCTGTTCGGAATAAAGTTTCTCCACAACAATACTCTAAGCGCCCTCTTATATCCAAATCTTTAAAAAAACTAGTTTGAGTAAGTTCTGCAAAAGTTATTATATTACAACCGGGATACGTCAAAGTATCTCCCTTCAACGGTTCCAATGAAGCCCAACTTTTAACAATTTCTTTTGTCGATTTAGGTAGATGATCCATAACATAAGAGCGAAAATTAGGATAGTGAGGATATAGTGTCATAAAATATTCTCCTCTCTTTCGCAAACCATTTTTTTTATATTCTTCATTCCAATGCTGTAAAATAAGGCTCGCTGGATGAGCATTTTGAGGACAATAAAAATTGCATGAAAAACAACTTTGGCATTCATTTAATACTTTTTCAGTTTTTTCACCAGCGATTAATTTCTTCATTTCCTCAACTGCAAAATCAATGGGAAGCTTCATAACTGGGCATTTATGAAAACATTCTCCACATACATCGCAAGCGTTTTTATCAAAATTATCAAAAAAGTTTATATCAATTGGATCAATTTTCGACATTTTTAAATCGTTCTACTCATTATTTTATTCATATTCATATCCCCATATATTATATCTGCTAAAATAAATATACACTTTTAAATGTAAATAAAGTATTTAAATTATTTTTATGGAGCTATTATTAGAATTATAATATATACTAGCATTAAATTCCCTAATATTATTCCTGTATCTTTCAGCGATGTTCGTCCTAATAAATCAGTTCTAGGTTTTCTGAAAATATACATAATTCCAAATGGAAAAAATAGAATTGGTAAGAATATAAGATACTGAGTAATAATAAATGAAATAATTACTATAATAATAGAGATTATCGAAGCAATCCAAATTACTAACTGAGATATTCTGGGTTGTAGTCTTGCTAAGGAATCCCCATCAATCATTTCATGGACCATTTGACCTGTAAATGCTACAGAAGTTATAGCTGCTAATATTAATGATTCGAATAATTCCATATTTGGAAAAATATTGATGACTATCTCTCCAGCACTAATTTTAATCATAAAATATGGTAAAATAATATGAGAAATACCTAAAATAATATGATTTATAATAACAAGCTTTTTGAACATACAATAGAAGACTACCATAAATACAATAATTGCTAAGTAGATTCCGAGAATAGGTCTTATTAAAATACTATTTATAAAACACATGGTTCCTAACAAAAAACTTGCGAGAGCTAGAACAAGTATTTCTTTCCTACCATATCCTTTCACCCTTTCTAAAGTTTCTTTCTCATCTGGATCTTTCATGTCAATTGCATCATTAAGTGTATTTCCTGTAATTGCGTAAAACCCAAATCCGGACAATATCCATATATGAGCAATAATATCATAGTCATTCAGATAAATGCATAATAAACAAGGTATTAGCACAGAAAAAAGATATTCTAGTCGAAGAAGTTTAAATCCCTTACTCATTAAAATTACGCACTTTAATATTTTTCAATCAAAGATAATTTTTTATTATTTTTAAAATGATTTAAGATTTTTTAGATATGTTTTATAGCATTTATTTACAATAATAACAGATTTATTATTCTCATTACATATAATTGTACAATAAGATAAATAAAAGAAATTTTTATAAAAATGAATGAAATAAAACCCTCAAAAGTTAAAAATTTCATAGAAGAAATAATTAGACTATGTAAGAAGTATAATTTTTCAATCTCACATGAAGATACTCATGGAGCTTTCATAATTAGCGATTATAATGAAAAGAATATTAATTGGTTTAGAAATGCATTTAATGAAACAACAAATTAATAATATGAGAAAATATTTTATTTAATTTATATTAAATATAGATCTTTTGAAATTGATGTTTATTTTCTGATTACCCATATACAATTCCCACCCTCTTTTATAAATTTTGTTTTTGTAAAGGGTGTTGAGTTAATGAAATCTTTAAAAGTTTTTTCATTATAAAAACCTGCGAAACGTGCTTCAAGAAATTTATGCAGTACATCAAAAAGTAGTAATTTTTGTTTTGGAGCGAAAGTATCGGGAATCATGCTTTCCCCAACAAGCAATATTCCATCATCTTTCAACAGGGAATATAGACTATTGAAGATACTCAATCTATAATTTTCATCATGATCCATCTCATGGAGAACTTGATTTAACATTATCAAATCAAATTTTATTGTGCTTTTTTTAGCATATTCATTAATCGGGATTTCTTGAATGTGAATCCTATCATCCCACTTATTTTGCTTCATTAAACTTTTCGCAAAAGTTATTGCTTTTGGATCAATATCAATACCCACAAATCTTACATTTTCATATTTTTTTGCCCATACTTGAAGGTTGTATCCATATCCACACCCAGCCTCGAGTACCATGCCTTTATTTTGTAATTTTTCACAAAATTTTCCGAAATTTTTTGAGAATAGGTTTTCTATTAATGTACCAAATCTTGCACTCATCCGATTTATATCATGAATCACTTCATCAGAAAATTCATAGTTTGGGATAGTTCCCCCTTCTTTGAAAGCTTCAAGAATTAAGTCTTGATATGGGGCAAGATAATAAAATGCTCCCATTGGATCACCAACATAAGTAGACTTATTGCGATCGATTAACAAATCAAATACATATGGAGCTGTTTTTAAACATCTTTCACATGAATCATCAATTTCTAATATACCACATTCAAGCGCTGTATGTGCCCAAGCGTCTACATAATTATAGTCTAAGTTTAATTTTTCAGAAATTTCATCAATTGTAAAAGTTACCAACGATATTTTCTCACTATTAGATGAGAATTTGGCTTTTTTTAAAAGATAATCTAAAATTCCTAATCTTCTTCCTAATCCAAACATAAGAACTGTAAGAAATCCATAGAGACTTTTTATAAGAAATTTTTTCATCTGTTCTTTCATACGGATGTCTTTTTCATTTTGATTTTGTTCTGAAATTATCTTCACCATATTTTTTATTACAAATCATTATTATTCATTCAAAAATAGAGCAAGAAAAAATTGAATTTTTTTTATATTTGCTTAAGAATTATTACTTCATCAGGTAAATAAGATTTTAGGATATCACCTAATTTCATATCATCCTCTATAGGGATACCTCTAATCATAAATTGTGATTTTTTCGTAGGATCTACGTTCCAATCAAATTCACTTAGGAGATATCGTTTCAAATCGATAAATTTATCATCTAGTTCAATCATATAGTCATCCATAAGTTTTTCGATATCCTTAACTTTCACCATATTTAAATCATATTAACATTGATTTTATTTAACTTACATAATATCATATTGATTTCAGATTAATTAAAATTTAGAATCTAAAATTTATAAATTTTTAATAAATAAAGCTTAAAAATACATTCTAATTGCTAATCCTATTAATACTATTGCTACGAAAAATTGTAAATAGGTCTTAGGCATTTTTCCTGATATTTTTGCTCCAAAAATTGAGCCAGAAATAGCGCCTAATCCAATTAAAATACCAATTAAATAATCTATCTCTCCTACAATACTTTTAGCAATAGTATTATAGATTGCTGTAAAAAATATTATACCCGTAGAAATAGCTGTTGAATTATGGATTGGATAGTTAAGAATAATGTGAAGAGATGGAGTATTGATAATACCTCCTCCAATACCTAATAAATGAGCAGTGAAACCAGCTAAGAAAAACAAGGGTATAGATTTTTTCAAATTTGTTTTATAATCATGTTCAATGAGAATAAATTCTGCTTCTTGTTCTTCCTGAGAGGGATGATTTCTATTAGATTTAATTGCTTTATATATCATATTTACTCCAGCTATTAGTAAAGTAGTAGCAAATAATATCTTTAAAACGGTATTATCTAATTCAATGAATAAAAATAATAAAGTACTTGTGATGCTTCCTAAAATTGAAAATGAGGAAAAGAGTAAAACTTGTTTGATGTGAAGTCTTTCATCTTTTAAATAAGTAACGAATCCTGCCCCAGAAGAAATTAATATAATAAACGCAGAGGTATCAACTGCTATGTTTATTGGAATGAAAAAGATAAGAACCATAGAACTAACAAAAAAAACACCTCCCCCAATACCAGCAATAGAACTTATAATTCCAAAAAGAAATCCAGCTATTAATAAAATTATAATAGCAATAGTATCCATGTAATGTGAAATACCTTAAGCTATTATTAGTTTTCTAATAGTTGAATGGAATAATAATATATTATTAAAAAGAGATTATAATTATAAGAAAATATTAAAAACTAAGATTTGATTAATTTTTAGTTATGCCCGATTCTAACTCTGATAAATTGGATAGTTTAGAATTAATTGCATGTGATCGTTGTAAGAATCCTTTTATGATGAGGAAAGGAGATAAAATAAAAAAACAAGAAAATAATGAAGAAATTGTCTGTGAAAATTGCATTAAATTAGAGGAAAGAAAGAAACAATTAGAGTTGGGCGTATTAAATAAAGTAATAAAATCACAAAAAGAAATTGAAGCTTCCATTATGGAAGTAAAAGATAAAATTGATGTTTCAAAAGCATTATTCAATAAAAAACAATTTCTTGAAGAGATTAAAAAAAAATCTCAAACCCTTACTAAATCCCTTGATCTCCTCCAAAAAATAGATGAAACAAACGAAGAAAAATTCATTGAAGAATACAAAAAACTGTTTGAGAAAATGAAAGAAGAAGATTCTTAGTTTTTGCATGAATTTTTATAACTTTTTAAAAATGAAAGCGATATTCATAATATTTTCTAGAGAATGGTATTTAGCATCAAGTTTCATGATTTTACTTGTAATTTTAATAAAAATATCCCACAATTTTCGGAATATAGTATTAGATTCATAGCGCTTTCTTAAATCAATGATACTTTTCTCAACTTTTTTAGGATTCGTCGACTGAATATCAGCAATTCTCATCAACCTACCATATACCCCAAATATTTTCAGAAGTTTGAGTTTAGAATTTCTAAAAAGAGTTATCATCTGTTCCACTTCATATCGTCTATAATGTCCTATTAACTTATCTTGGTATGAATAAAATTTCATTCGATGCGGAACTGTAAGAACTACTATCCCATTTTTTTTTAAAATTCTGCAAATTTCCGAAGCCGCTAAATCGTCATCTTTAATATGCTCTAAAACATCAAGAGCACTAATAAAATCAAAAGTTTCATCTTTATAGGGTAATTTTATGAGATCTCCACAAAGAGGATACCCTTTTTTCTCTCTAATATATTGTTTTAAAGGGAGGTTAGCTATGTCATAAAAAGATTTATATTCAACATTATCTAAAAAGGAGAGAAAAGAATTACCAGAAGAGCCAAGATCAATTCCTTGTGAAAATTTTCTTTTAGTATTGATATTTTCTTTCAATAAGTCAAACTTGCATCTAATTCCCGGAGATATATAATATTCTGATAAAGTTCTAAAAGAAAAATTCTTATGTTTATCGTAAAAATCTCTTAACATCTAATATATTAGTATAGTACTTTTATATTATTTTATTACTAAGTTTAAAAAAAAAGTAATATTA
>CAYSZJ010000008.1:0-57593 GCA_964435435.1 uncultured archaeon | reverse complement strand
CATTAGCTTCCTCAATAATTAAATTTAACTTTTTTAAGGTGGATGCCTTCATTTTGGTTTAATTCCTATACTTTAATCCTTAGAATTATTTCATATTTTTAATACTTTACTTATAAACCTTTTATTTCTTGAAATGTAAGTATAAATATCTAAATATAGAAGAACAAAAAAGAAATAGAAAATCTATTTTCAAGGGGAAATATGAGAAAATTATGCGGAAAATATTCTTTAATGGGCCTATTATTACAATGGACCCCGAAAAACCAGTTGTTGAAGCAGTCGGAATTGATGGTGAGAAAATTATTTCTGTAGGAAAGTTAGATAAAGTTAAACTAGATCTGGGAAAGGATTATGAGTTAATAGATCTGAAAAGTAATGCACTTCTTCCTGGTTTTATTGATTCTCATATGCATCCGATCTCATATTTGTTCTTATTATTAAATCTTGATCTTTCTACGCTTAAAAGTTTAAAAGAACTTCAAAATTTATTGAATGAAGCAGCTAATAAAAGGCCACTTGGAGATTTCATATATGGTTTAAATTTAAAAGAAGAAGAATTTGATATTCCCCTATTACCAACACGATGGGATTTAGATGATGTTTGTCCTGATAATCCTGTGTTTATTGTAAGATATGATGGTCATATTGGAATTGTTAACACTAAAACTTTAGATTTACTTGAAATTAACTCTGAAACTGTAGTTCCTGAAGGTGGTGAGATTAGGAAGAATGATAAAGGTGAAGTAACAGGGGTTATATCTGAGAATGCTTTGGATATGGTATATTCTAAGATCTTTAAATATTTAATTCCTAGACCTAATGAAATACAAAAAATAGCTGATAAAGCTTTTAAAAAACTAGCAGAAAAAGGAATCACATCTATACACGGAATTTTACGATTGGGTAGAGGATACGAGGGAGGAGATGTAGGACGTGGTGATATTCCTATTTATAAAGCAATTCAAAACAAAATACCTCAAAACTGGTATGCAATAATTTCTACAGATAAACCAAAAAAGCTTACAAAATTAAAGAAACCACCTCTCGATGAAGGTAAAGAAGACAGTAAATTTAAAGTTGGTTCTTTGAAATTGTTCTTTGATGGCACATTTGGAGCAAAAACTGCATGCATGTATGAACCTTTTTCTGATGCACCTGATTCATGCGGATTTTGTGTAGTTGATGAAGATGAGATTTATGAAAAAATGAAAGTGGCTCACAACAACGGTTTCCAGATAGCTATTCATGTTATTGGAGATAAAGGCAATAGAATGGTTGTAGATCTATACAAAAAACTTTTAAAAGAATTTCCAAGAGAAAACCATCGACATCGAATTGAACACGCTTCTATGCTTACTAAGGATGTTATTAAAGATATGAAAGACTATGGATTAATAGCATCATGCCAACCACCATTTATTAATTCAGAACATAATTGGTTAGAAAAAAGAATAGGTAAAGAGCGTTGTAAATACACTTATCCTATGAAATCTATTATTGATGGCGGCGTTCTTCTTGCATCTGGATCAGATTGTCCAGTTGAAGACCCAAGTCCTATTTTAGGGCTTCATGCTTTAGTTACTCGGAATGGTTTTATTCCAGAACAACGCATATCAATTGAAGAAGCACTGAAATCATATACAATTAATGCTGCTTATGCAGCCTTTGAGGAAAATGTTAAAGGGAGTATTGAAGTTGGTAAATTAGCAGACTTTGTCATATTAGATAAAAATCCACTTGAAGTTAAAGATGATGAAATCAGAAATATTCAAGTACTTGAAACAGTAATAAGAGGAAAAACAGTTTATAAAAAGGAAATTTAATTCCTTAATTGAAAATTAATCTGTGAAGTATAGGTGCTCATCAAAGCCCGTTTCGGCTATAAGATCTTGTCCAAGTTTCTGAATTGCTTTTTTCGTAGGATTTTGTAAGATTCTCCTTGCGATATTTATTACTTTAGCTAATTTTGAATCTGGGAATTCTCGAATTACATTATCATACCTAGAAAAATTAATCCCAGCAGTATAAACGCCAGTGGATCCATGACTAGCTTGTGATGATACCTGCCAATGTTCTACTTTCAGCTCAATTTTAGATAAAAGTGTAGAACAGAAGAACCATTCTAAATAAAGATCCATTCTCTTTGATTTTCTTTTAGTATCTTTTAACATTTTATACACACGATTTAATCTATCAGGATGTATTTGGCTGAAAACTCTCTCATAATTCTCAGTCAGCTTCTCCCTTACATGTTCTTTGATAAGATTCATTACTTCTTCTACTTTTTTAGCTCTTTCTCCCGTTATTTCATGTTGTATAGATAAAATATGTTGCTCAATAGCGTTTTGAACTTCTTGATTACTTTCTATAGAAGCAGGTTCAGTACTTGAAGGTGTTTGACTTCTTGAAGGGGGTGTATTTCTAGGTTGAATTTCTGAAGGGATACTATAAATTTCTTTAGGAGCAAGAGTAAATAAAGTATCTAATTTTGACGGATCTTGTCTGACTTCAGTGAATTTCTCTTGGATTTCTTGATTAGTATATCCTATTGATTGTAGATAAAATGCTGCACTTGCAAGCTGATTTTCTAAAGCAGTTGATCCTCCAAAAGTGGCTCCAATTTGTTTTTGAATTTGCTCATCTGCAATCTGACCTATTTGCTCCTCCTTTATTTCACCTAATTTAATTGATCCTAGCTTAGTAAGGATATATTGTATTTGATTTGAAGTTAAATAACTTAAATTTCCCGTTGGACCAATCATAAAGGAAATTTTCTCCATTTTTTTAAGAGTTTCTGCCAGATCTTCTTGATTTCTTCCTTTTGATATAATTAAAAAATGTTCTAGAAAATTTTTATCGAATCCTGCTATGATTTTCAGGAATTTTTCGTCATAGTTATTAAGATGCTCCTGTAGTTTGTTTCCTTGAAGTTCTACTGGAAGATTGATTTGATATACCATGATGTTGTCCGCAATCATATAAATATAGTCTGATTTCTGCATAAGCATCGTATACTTCGAGTAATTAACCTATAAAAAAATTCTTTACCTAATAATAAAATAAATTCTAATATTAAATACTTTACATTATAGGTGTCTTTATATGTTATAGCTATATTTCATCTGAAATTTATTTGTATGCTAGTAACTCTTGTGAACATGGAAATTATATTTAAAATTTTTGTATAAAAAAGGTAGTTTTGACATAAAAAATTTTCATTTAACACATTTTATTACATATATTTAAACACTTACACATCATTTGAACAAAAAAAACTTAAATATTAATTCCAAGATAAATAAAATGTTTAATTTTGTACTAATTACTATAAGTATTATAACAGAAAGAATGGTTTTAGAAATTTTTTGCACATAAATCTGAATCATGAATGTAAATAAAATAGAAAAATGAAAGTAAATTAATTCATAACGATAATATCCTCTTTTACGCATAAAGTAATCTAGACTCCGTAAACTCTTGTTAAATAATTAATCTTTATAATCTTTCTAACGTTTTAGAATATAAAAATAGCATAAAATTTCGATTTATGGTGGACAGAGAAAATTTAACTGCTTTTGATACAAGAAAATATCCAATTCGACCACACATTGGAGTCGGGATACTCCTCATTCGAGATAATCATTTATTATTAATCAAGCGAAAATATAATCCAGATGCAGGTTATTGGTCTATTCCAGGAGGACATCTAGATTTAGGAGAAAAAGTTGAAAAAGCAGCTGAGAGAGAAGCTTATGAAGAGACAGGTTTTAAAGTTAAAGTAACTGAATTAGCAGGAGTTATAGATAAAATCATGTATGACGAGAATGGTAAAATCGAATATCATTATGTATTACTTAATTATTTTGTAGAACAAATAGAAGGAAATGCTTATCAAGCTCCTACTCCAGATGATGATGCATTAGATGCAAAATTCGTACCATTTGGGGAATTAAAAAATTATAAACTAACTAATTCTTTAATAGAACTTCTAAAGCAATTAAAAATTGGGTTCGAATAATCTTTATTTTAAAATAAGACGTAATTCTTCTGTGGATTCCTCTGATTTGAATAAGTATGAGCATAAATTTTATCTTTTCTCTCTTTATGACTATATTAATTTTAAGTTAAATTGAAACATTTCATTATTATGATTAACTTCGAAAAATTATTTAATCCTAGAAGCATAGGGATAATAGGAGCTAATGAGAAACGTGCAGGCAAATATTTTATTACTTGTCTTTTACAATTTGGTTTTGATAAGCCAATATATCTATTTAATCCCAGTTTAAAAGGTAGCACTATTGAAAATATTCCTGTTTATGGATCTATCATAGAAATCCCTGATGATAAACCTATAGACTATATTATAATCGCTGTTCCAGCAAGACTATGTCCAACAGTCCTTGAAGAGTGTGGAAAGAAAGGAGTTCCATTTGTGACCATTTTTGCATCTGGGTTTTCTGAAGTAGGTAATCGTCATTTAGAAGTAGAGGTTCTTGAAATTTCAAAAAAGTATAATATCCGAATAATCGGACCAAATTGTCTAGGGATTTTTGTCCCAAAAAACAGAATTTCCTTTTCTCGTGGTCTTCTTACTGAAAAATCAGGTAATTTCGGAGGAATTTTTCAATCTGGAGGTTTGGCAATATATATCGCTTCGAAAGGGCAATCAATTTATGGAACATATCCAAGTAAGATTCTTTCAATTGGAAATCAAATCGACTTGAATTTTGTTGATTTTTTAGAATATTTTTTAGGAGATGATGAGACAAAAATCGTAGCTCTTTATGTAGAAAACATTAAAAGCCAGAAAATTGGCAAAAAATTCATGAAATTAGTTAAAGAACTGACGCTTAAAGGAAAACCCGTCATCCTTTGGAAAGTGGGAAGTGGAGAAGCAACAAGAGAAACTATTATATCACATACAGGGGGCTTAGCAGGATCTTTAAAAATATGGGAAGCTGTTGCTAAACAAACCGGTGCTTTAATGGTAAAGGATTCCAACGAATTAATTAATTTAGTAATGATATTTCAACATATCAGTAGTATGCCCATTAATAGAAATATGGGTATTACTACAGGAGGTGGTGGTGCATCAATTGAGACTGCTGATACGTTTGAAAGAAATAATTTAAAAGTGCCTAAACTAGCACCGGAAACTGTTGAGAAATTTAGAGAATTTGTTCCTGATGTGAATACAATTTTTCGAAATCCTCTTGATTTAGGAGGAAGCATGGGAAATCGAGAAATATTCTATAGGACTCTAATAACCTTGGACGCTGATCCTAATATCTCTGCAGTAATTTTCATTAAGACATATGATTTTAGTCATAGATTTCTTGAAACTATTAAACGAGCTTATAAAGAAATGAAAAAACCACTAATCTGTATAGCATATAAAATTGTGGATGATACTAGTGATTATGCTAATAAAGTTCTTTTCAAAAGAGAGCTATTTAAATTAAAAATTCCAGTGTTCGAGTCAGTACAATTAGCAGCTAAAGCATTAGATAAAATGTGTACTTTTAGAGAATTTCAAAATACACATAAGAATATATAATTATACCTATTTTTGTAATAAAGTGTTACAAAATTGTAAAAGCTTAAATACTTAAAAATCCAAATATTAACTGCATCGAAATCTAATATTAAATAAAATATATTGAATAAAAGACTAAAAGAGGTGGTAATTATTACATTAATTTTTACTAGATCCTATTTTCCGCCAAATCAAGGAAGTTTGGTTGGAGAAAAGTATATAGATTGGCTTAAAAATAATCCTCCAGATAACTCAATAGAAAAAACTATTTGCATTGGAGTCACATCAACAGAGGAAGGAGATACTTTTGTTATTGGTATTGGACAAATAATGAAGGGAAAAGAGAAGGAAGCTTTAGAAAGAACTACCCAACAAAATTTATTTATGGCAACTGAAGTAGAGGGTTTTAAAGCTAAAAGCGAAATCATTTTGGACTTTACCGAAGCATATAAAATTATAGGAATGACTGCTCCTGAAGTGTAAAATTCTACGTAAATTATCATAAACCCTTTTTTTTTAATTTTCCAGTATAATAATTTAATCCTCATTAAAATTTATTTACATTCATATTTTAGATAAAAATGTAAAGTTTAAATTAAATTGAAAGAAGTAATAATTACTACGAAATCTAATTCAAATAAAACAAATAATTAAAGGAGGAAATTAATTTATGCCGTATATAATTGTAGAAGCATGGTATCCAACTGATATAGTTCAAGAGGTTGCTGATAAATATATGGAGATGTTAAAAGAGTTTCCATTTGACAGATCTCTAGGAAAAGAAACAATAAACGTAGCCGTATCTTCGAATAATAAAGGAATAAAAGTAATGAGTGTAATGGAAGCTAAACAAGATAAACTTTATGAAGCTATAAGATGGGTTGGTAATAGAATGATGCTTTTCCAGAGTATCAAAGGTTTTGAATATAAAACTAGACTCTGGTCAACTGTAGTTGAAGCCTTGGAACCCTTAGGGATGAGCTTACCTGGTTAGATATACAAAAATTAAAAACTTATTTTTTTTTTTTATTCCCCATTTTTTACTACGTCAAATTTTATCCTAAAATCCTAATTAAATTAAATAAAAAAATCAATAGGATTTGTTAAGTTTTATTTTTCATAGAAATTTTAAATAATAAGACAAAAGAATATAATTTTGATATAATTATTATGTATTAGGGATGTTTTCCCAGTTTAGATTAAATATAAGAGATAAAGGTATTGAAATTTGTCCACATTGATGAAAACAGCGAGGAACGGAAATACTAACAAAATTATGGAGATTGTTGCTAAAAATGAGCAGGTTGATCTAGAATTTATTAGACTTGGGATTGAGAAAGGAAGAATTATAATTCCCAAATCAAATAGGAGAGAATTAAGAAACCCTATAGGAATTGGTAAAGGATTGTTAGTGAAAATTAATGCTAATGTTGGTTCTTCGAAAACTGTATGTGATATTGATGAAGAGGTAGAAAAAGCTAAAATAGCAGTAAAATATGGAGCAGATACAGTAATGGATTTGAGCACAGGTGTGACTGAATCAGATATTCAAGCAATTAGAAAACAAATTCTTAAAGAAGTTAATGTTCCATTAGGTACCGTTCCAATTTATCAGACAGCTTTAAGAGCTATTGAGAATAAAGGTGCAATTGTACATATGGATGAAGATGATATGTTTAATGTCATTGAAGAACAAGCAAAAGAAGGTGTTGATTTTTTTACGATCCATGTAGGTGTCACAAAAGAAATCATCAATTATTTAATTGATCATCCTCGAACAATGGGAGTAGTTTCGAGAGGAGGAACTTTTTTAGCATCTTGGATTTTAGAACATGAGAAGGAAAATCCTTTCAATAAGAGGTTTGATTATTTGTTAGAGATGGCAAATGAGTATGATTTTACTCTCTCTCTTGGTGATGGTTTAAGACCTGGATGCATTTTTGATTCAACAGATTATACTCAAATACAAGAATTACTTGAAGTATCTAAATTAGTAAAAAAAGCTTGGAAAGCAGACGTACAAGTTATGGTAGAAGGTCCTGGCCATATCCCTGCAAATGAAATAGAAAGAAATATTAAAATGGAAAAGTCATTGTGTGATGAAGCACCTTTTTATGTGTTAGGACCACTTGTCACTGATATCGCGCCAGGTTATGATGATATAGTGAGCGCAATTGGTGGAACTATCGCTGGTTTAGCTGGTGCTGATTATTTATGTTATGTAACACCTTCAGAACACTTGGGTTTACCAACCAGGGATGATGTAAAAAGAGGAGTTATTGCTTCTAAAATCGCTGCTCACGCAGTTAATATTGCAAGATACGGAGAAAGAGTTTCATCTTGGGATTACAAAATGGATATTGCTCGTAAAAACTTAGATTGGAAAGAGATGATTAATCAATCAATTGATCCAGAATTATCAAGTCAAGTTCATTATAGAAACGGAAAATCTATAGATGAAGACGTATGCAGTATGTGTGGAGAATTCTGTGCAATCAAATTATTGAAAGAGGCTTTAGAGAAGAAAAAGAAATAAAAAATAGTTTAACTTAAATAAAACTCTCATTAAATTCAAATTATTAAGTTAATTTAATTAATCAAATCTAAAATATACTTAAGTTTTTAAGTTGATAGAAGGTAATAAAGATTCATCAAAAGAACATTTTCTCTATCATCTATTAAATCCTGAAAGTATTGCTGTTTTTGGAGCGTCAAACTCCTTTTTAGATAACATGGGGGCAATGCAACTTCGAAATATCATCTTTGGAGGATTTCCAAAAGATAAAATTTATCCAATACATCTAAAACTAAAGGAAGTTCAAGGATTAAAGGCATATAACTCTGTCTTAGATGTACCAGAAACTCCAGAGTTAGCATTCATTATATTAAGACCTAATATAGTTCCCCAAGTACTAGAAGAGTGCGGGAAAAAAAGTATTAAATATGCAATTATTACTTCAGGTGGTTTTAGAGAGCTTGGACTCAAAGGAATAAGATTATCTCAAGAAATAACTGATAAAGCTAAGAAGTATGGCATAAGATTCATTGGTCCAAATTGTTTAGGTGTTTATAACGCTTGGTGTGAACATTCTGAAAAAAAAGGTTTTTGTTTTAATACGATGTGGATATATGAAACTCCTGAGAGGGGTAATATTTCAATAATTGCTCACTCAGGAACAGTAGCTTCTCATGTTTTTTGGTATTGCAACAGAATTGGCGTTAAAATAGGAAAATCTCTTTCAATTGGAAATGGGGAAAATATTGATTTAGTTGATTTCTTAGAGTATCTTAAAGATGATCCTCAAACAGACGTGATAGGATTATACATTGAAGAAGTCAAGCGGGGCAAGGAATTTATTAACTTAGCTAAAGAGATTTCACTCAAGAAACCAATAGTAGCAATCTATGCAGGAGGAACAGAAGCTGCCTCAAGGTCTATACAAGGACATACTGGTTCACTTACAGGTGATGACAAAATTTTTGAAACTGTCTTTAAAGAAACTGGCATCATCTCTACAATTTTTATAAAAGACTTTTTCTATTATTTAAGGGCATTTTCTTATAGGATTATACCTAAAGGGAATAGGCTTGGGATAATTACAGATTCTGGCGGTTGTGGTGCAATGATGGCAAAGTCAGCAGAAAAATTTGGATTGCAAATTCCTGAATTTTCAGATAAATTGAAAGAAAAACTAAAAGGCTATGTACCTTCAGTAGCAAATATTGATAATCCTTTAGATTTAACTTTTCAGTTTAATCAATATAATCTCTACGTAAAAATACCAAAATTAATGATTAATTCAGGAGAAGTTGATGGAATCATTATTTATGCTGCTTTTGGTTTTGAGGAAATAATGGATATAATAAAAATTTCAAGTGGTGAAACGTATGATGAATTTGAAATTTCAAATGATACGATGAAGGGATTGTATTTAAAGCCTATTAAAAGATTAGTAAAGAAAAAATCGGTTCCTGTTTTTTTTATCGGTCCACAAGGTTATTCTAATCCATGGGTTCGAGAATTCATCAATTCAAATATTCCTATTTTTGATCTGTGGGACATGCCAATTAAAACATTTAAGGTTCTTGCAAAGTATTCTGAATTTATAAAAGCAAATTCAGCCTTATAATAAAATTTAACTTAACTCAAAAGAGAATTAGGGATTTCGTAAATTCATAACTGAAAGAAATTAATAAACAGTTCCATTTTATTATTCATCTTTATTAATATTAAGTAGTAAATTGGAGTAGATTATATGAAAAGGGTTTTGACCATAGCAGGTTCAGATTCTGGTGGAGGTGCCGGGATCCAAGCTGATTTAAAGACTTTTTTTGCACGTGGAGTTTATGGCATGAGCGTTATAACTGCTCTTACGGCGCAAAATACGCTTGGTGTTCAAGGGGTGCTTGAAATAGATCCTGAATTTGTTTCGGAACAAATTGATTCTGTCATGACAGATATAGGTGCTGATGCTTGGAAGACAGGGATGCTAGCAAATACAGAAATTATTCGAATTATAGCCAATCGAGCTCGCAAGTATAATGTAGAGTTGTTAGTAGTAGATCCTGTAATGGTTGCAAAAAGTGGAGACCCCTTACTAAAACCTGAAAGTAGAGAAGCTCTAATCTCCGAACTCATTCCTTTGGCATATGTTATAACCCCAAATCATCATGAAGCTCAAGTATTGACAGGTATGGATATAAAAAATTTAGAAGATGTTCGAAAAGCAGCAAAAATGATTCATGAGAAGGGTACTCAAAACGTAATTATTAAAGGTGGACATTTACCAGGTATAGAAAAAGCGGTTGATATCCTTTATGATGGCAATCTTTTCACAGAATTTCACACAGCTCGAATCAAAACGAAAAATACACATGGTACTGGATGTACTTTTGCTTCAGCTATAGCTGCTGAGTTAGCTAAAGGCTGTGAGATTAAAAAAGCAGTTCATATTGCCAAAGCATATTTAACAGCAGCAATTCAGAGCGCTGTTGATCTACATATCGGTCATGGACATGGTCCAACTAATCATTCTCAAGATTTTGCTGTGGATGTTAATCTTAATTTAGTAAAGGTTAAATAAAGTAAATCTTATTTTTTTACTCTCTCATAAGCCCAATCAGCTTTATCTTTCATTCCAAGCGCCTCATAGGACATTCCAAGATAACGAAAACCATCAAGATAATCAAATTTTAGTTTAACCAATTTAAATAGGAAATTAATTGCTAAATCATATCTCCCTCTTAAAAAGTTTGCTTTGCCAAGTAAAAAAAGAACTTTCAAATTTTTATCATCAATAGAATTTTCGTTATATGAATCCATAAGTAAATCTATAGCAACATTATAATTTTTATCATCAATTAAACTTTCAATGGATTCAATAAATTTGAGGAAAACAATCTGATTTGTGATTTGTTCTACCTTCTTCTCTGATTCTTTTTTTAATTTTTCTTCTAAAGCATCTTGTTTTTCTTTTTCCTTTTCTTCCATAAACCCTTTGAATTTATCTAATACACTATGAGGATAGGGGTCACTACATAATGGACAATTTTGTGAATGGAGTAACCACTCAGCTAAACATTTATTATGAATTGGATGCCCATTAAGACATTTAAAAAAGGAATCACTGCTTTCATTTATTTCTAGATGGCAGATTATACAAGATGGCATTATAAATCTATTATTAGCTTCTTAATTGAATATTTTTTGAAATGATAGCATTATTTAATAAATTATTAAAAGTATAAACTTTTAAGAATATGTTTTTAGAAACATCGATTTAATAAAAAATAAAAATACTAGTTTTATTATAAAAATAAGAACACTTTTATCTCTAAAAAATTGAATTAAGGTAGAGAAATCTTTGTTAATAAATAGAACAAACCTATTTACAGAGCTATTTAGTCAATTCTTAGAAATTAATAAGGATGTCGAAGCTGTTATTGTTTCTGATCACCAAGGTTTAATCATAGCCTCAGAAAAAAGGAGCAGTGTTGAATTGGAGATAGTTTCTGTATTAACTTCAATAATTAATCCAATACTTGAGCGAATACGGGATGAATTTGCTTTCAAGGAATTTGGTACAGCAAGTTTTGATACTGAATTCTATAGATTATTATTTATATCATTAGATGAACGTCGAACTCTAAGTGTCGTCTTAAACAATTTAGCATCTGTAGATAAAGTGTCTCCATATGCATATCTTCTTGCTGAAAAATCAGTACAAATTCTAAATGCAGAAGAAGGTGATAAAATTCAATTAGACCTTCCAACTTTTGAATATGAAACAGATGCCTCAGCGATATCAGAAAGATTGAAAAATCAGATTTATCAGATGAGGTTAGATACAGGCGGATTATATCGATTTAAATTCGTTATTATTGGGGATCATGAAGTGGGAAAAACTTCATTAGTTAGAAGATTTGTAGAGAATAAGTTCTCTCATGATTATCGAGCTACTATTGGTTTGAATATATTATCCCATTCAATTGAGTTTTTTGGCAATAATGTTGTTTACTCGCTATGGGATGTTGGTGCTCAAGTGTACTTCAAGCGTTTTCGCCAAACTTATTATTTAGGCGCACAAGCCGCTTTTATTGTTTTTGATCTAACGAATCGAAAATCTTTTGAAAGCGTAAAAACGTGGTATCAAGAATTAGAGGATTTTATTGGAGGGAGGGAGATTCCTATTATAATTATAGGTAATAAGTCTGATTTAGGTGATCAGAGAGAAGTTGATTATCAAGATGGAGTTAAATTAGTAACTGAATTATCAAAAAAACCTAATATTAAGATTTCATATATTGAAACCTCTGCTTTAACAGGGGAAAATGTAGAAGATGCATTTACTCTAATAGCTTATCATTATATAACAAAAAGTAAAGAAGAAGAAGAAGAAAGAGTCAAACAAGATTTATTAGATGAACTTAGATCTATACTTGAAATGAAAAAAGAAAAAGCAGAAGACTTAAAATCATTATTAACTTTAACTATAATTTCAGAAAATGAGTTTTGGAGTCCCGGTCTACAAATATTATCAGAAATTATTAACTATAGTGAATGTGAAAAGATCAAAGATGATAAAGATGAAAAATTGTATAAATTCTCAAATGGAGTAATATTGAAAAATTATCTTTATCATAATTTTGAAGTATCAAACTCAGATGGAGTTTTCTGTATTTTTGATGCTCGTTATAAAGATCATATAGATTCTACATGGAAAGATGTTGTTATTAAAATTTTAGACGGTGTTGAAAAGAATAAGGTTGTTTTAATTGGTATTCGTGTTTCTGAAAAGAGTGATTGGTCTCAAATAATTGAAGAATTTAACGTTAACGAACTTTTAGAACAGAAAATGGTATCTTTATTATTCTTTAAAATAGGAGTTGAATATCGACTCGAAATATATGATCAGCTTAAAGTTATGTTGAATACAATTAAATATCTTCAATAATGTCAGAATAATGGGTAATGATTAAGATCTCAATTTATAAAGAAATTTTTTTAAATTATTAAGAAATTATCTATAAATATTTCTTTATTATACCTAAAAAATAATAATGAGAATTACCACTTTTATAATATAGATAAAAGCAAATGGGTAGAGGATTCATTGGTATTACGTAAAAATAAGTTATTTACTGAGCTTTTTAATAAATTTTTGGAGATTAACAAAGAAGTAGAAGCAGTTATAGTTTCTGATCAAGAAGGGTTAGTAATAGCAGGTGAAAAAAGAAAAGATATTGACATGGAATTAGTCTCTGTTTTAACCTCAATAATCAATCCTGTTTTAAAACGGATGCGTAATGAATTTGCATTTAAAAAATTTGGTACTGCTAATTTTGATACAGAGGATCATCGCCTCTTGTTTATTTCTGTTGATGAAGAAAGAATCTTAAGTTTAGTAATTGAAAGTATGGCTTCCACCGAGAAATTATCACCTTACGGTTTATTTCTAGCAGAAAAAACATCCCAAATTATTATGGCTGAAGAAGGGGATTCAATTCAAATTTCTGTACCTAACTTTGAATATGAAGCTGAAAATGTTGAAAGATTAAAAAATCAGCTATATCAAATGGATATAGGCACAAAAGGAGAATATCGTTTTAAGTTTGTTATTTTGGGAAATCATGAAGTCGGGAAAACTTCAATCATACGCAGATTTGTTGAAGGAACATTTTCAGAATTATATCGAGCAACAATAGGACTTAATATTTTATCTCACACGTTTGAATTTTTTGGAAATGAAATTGGTGTCACACTTTATGACCTTGGAGCGCAAAAATTCTTTAAACGATTCCGAAAAATCTACTACTCAGGTGCTCAAGCAGCATTCATAGTTTTTGATCTATCAAATCGTGAATCATTTGATAATGCTACAAATTGGTACGAAGAATTAAGAGAATTTGTTCCTGATGTAGATGTTCCAATCGTACTTGTTGGAAATAAGTCTGACTTAGCTGAAGAAAGAAATATCTTTTATCAAGAAGGTGTAAAGTTAGCAAATACATTGTCTGAAAAAGAAAAGATTAAGATTTCATATATTGAAACCTCTGCTTTAACAGGGGAAAATGTACAGGATGCATTCAATTTAATTTCGTATCATTATGTAATGAAGAGTAAAGAAATTGAAGATAAAAGACGTGGAGTTATTTTACTTGAAAAAATCAACTCTATTTTAAAAAAAAAAATAATTTTAACTTTATCATTTATTACAGAAAGTTCTATGTGGAGTCCTGGTTTACAAATCATATTTGATATTAAAGAATTAGGCGAAAATTCATTGGTTAGAGATTATGAAGATGAACAAGTATTTCAATATACAAACGGTTTAATCTTGAAACAACATCTATATTCTGCTGCTGAGGATATTACAAGTTCAGAAGGTGTATTTTGTATCTTTGATACAAGAGAGAAAGGTCAGGTAGATCCTAACTGGAAAAATATTATAATTAAAATAATTGAAAATTTAAAAGAAAATGGATTAATATTAATTGGAATTAGAGCATCAGAGAGCAGTAATTGGTCAGAGATAATTGATGAGTTAAATGTTGATGTTCATCTCAATAAGAAGGAAGTAGATCTCTTATTTTTTAGAATTGGCTCTGATTATCGTTTGGATATATTTGAGCAGTTGAAAGCAATGCTTTCAAATATAGATGATAAATATTAATAAAATAATTTTAGCTTTTTAACTTTATTTTTAATTTTTCTGAAATTAACTGTCCCATTTCTTTTGTTGAGAGAGTGTTAAGTTTAGGATTTTTAATATCGACTGTACGTCCTTCTGCAAGAGCATCCTCTACAGATTTTTCAATCTCGTTTCCGATTTCTGGTGAATGAAATGACTCTTGCATCATTAATTTTACACTTAATATGGTTCCAATAGGATTTGCTATTCCCTTTCCTGCGATATCTGGAGCAGATCCATGGATAGGTTCGTACATTGAAACTTTTCCTGGGTGTATATTTCCACTTGATGCCATTCCTAAACTTCCTATAAGAAAAGCACCCTCGTCACTTATTATATCACCGAACATATTACCTGTCACAACAGTTTGAAACGCATCAGGTTTCCTAATAAGCCATTGGCAAAACGCATCTATATAAACATCTTCTTTTTCAATATTAGGATAATCAGCGCCAATTTCGTGAAAAATTTTCCTCCATAATCGACTCGGGCTTAAAAGATTTGCTTTATCTACAGATGTTACTTTTGAGTGATTTCTTTTATTAGCATATTCAAAAGAGTATTTTATAATACGTTCACAGCCTTTTCTTGTGTAAACCATTAGATTCTCTGCAATATCATCCTTTAAAACTGCACCTCTAAATGAATAAAGCCCTTCAGTGTTTTCTCTTACAAATGTAATATCTATTCCTTCTCCTATGAATTCATCTTTAAGAGGGCATCTATCTCTTAATCCATTATACAACTTTACTGGTCTTAAATTAACATATAAATCTAATCCTTGCCGAATTCTTAAAATAGGTTGCTCAGCAACCCCTGGAGGTAAATCAGGAAGTCCAACTGTTCCAAATAATAAAACATCAGAACCTTTAATTATATCAAATGATTTTTTGGGAAAACTTTTTCCAAACCTTTTATAAACTTCTCCTCCTGCAGGTGCCTCTTTAAATTCAAATTCAAATTCAGTATACTCAGAAATAATTTTGAGAACTTCTAGCCCTTGCTCAACAACCTCTGGTCCTATACCATCTCCTTTTGTTATCGCAATTGTTTTTTTCAAATCTATCGAACTCTATAAAAATAACTATATTTTACAATTAAAATATGTATTAAAATAATTTTTAATAATTTTTAAAAACATTTGCTGTAATTTTAAATCAAATCTAAAAAATCATAGAACTTCCTATCCTAATTCACCAATATGTAAAATAGAAAAAAATTAAAGGATTACTACATTTCTATAGTAGATGGGGATAAAAAAGAAAATTGTTTTACTAGTTATTGCGGGTATTTATATTACTTTTATGAGTTTTGGAATTATACTAATAGCAATGAGTAATGATATTTTTCATTTAATTTATGAGGCTTTCGCAGAAATAGCAAAAATTGGTATTTTCTTTTTTATTTATATTATAATTATTTTATTTGTTATACCTGGTACATATCTTAATTTAATAGTTCATAAGAAGAATTTTGAAATAAAAGAGACTAAAAAAAAGGGAACTAGAAAGAATAGGAATCTATGCATTTTATTATTAACAATTGGCATACCACTAATACTCTGGGCAATTATTGGAGTTGTTAGATATTATATAATAACAGTTTATTTTGGTGGTTTAGGAGAAGTAGCGCTCAATGGTTTCTTGGTTTTGTTAATGGGATGTATTCTTTTATTAATCATCCCAGGTTTAATTCTGGGTATTAGAAGTTATTTTGAAAATGAGGATACTAAAAAGGATAGATAGACCTAAAAATTTAATTTGATTTATAAGGAACAAACTATATAGTATAAAACTGTAGCTCTTTACAAGGAACATTTAAAGAATTTAATGAGTGTCTTGAAATGGAATTAGATATTAAACCTTTAACTGCTGATCTTTTGGATGATTTTCTCTATTATTTTGATAGTGTAGGTTTTGCAGATAACCCAGACTGGTCTGTATGTTATTGTCATTATTATCATTTCTCAGGGAGCAATAAAAAATGGGGAAAGCGAACTGGAGAAGAAAATAGAAATGCTTCAATTGAATTAATACGTTCTGGGAAAATGAATGGATTTCTGGGATATTTAGATAATAAACCTGTAGGGTGGTGTAATGTTAATTCAAGAGAAAATTTCGCAAAATCCCTTTATAAATATGATTCTCTTGATTCTCAAGAAAAAAAAATTGCTAGTATTGTTTGTTTTTTAATCGCTCACACACATAGAAAGCAAGGTGTAGCACATCAACTCCTAAAGTATGCATGCTCAAGCTATAAGGATAATGGATATAAAATTATGGAAACATATCCAAGAAAGGGAAAACTTTCTGATGCTCATGCGTATCGTGGACCAATCTCATTATATAATTCTGAAGGATTCTCAATCTATAAAGAATTTAAAAATTTCTATGTGATGCGAAAAAAATTATAAAAAAATAAATTGTTTTTATATTAACTTTATTTGAAGTTATAAAATAATCTCAAACGTAAATTTATTTTATTTTTATCCTAAAATATATTACTTAAATAAAGAATTCGTTATCAATCTACAAGAGTCCAGTGATTACATTTGAAAAGTAGACACATTATCTTGATTAACCTATGAAATTAAAAATTAAAAAAAATCTCAGATCTAATAGCTCAGAATTATCTCTACCGACGTTCTTCTTAGACATCGCAATTTTGTCGATCGGATGAAATTATTAACCCAAACATACTGTATCGAAAATCTACCGTAATCTTTATATATTTGAAATAAGTATTATAACTTAAAGAAGTTTTTTGTTAAAATAAAATACCTAATATATATTTTAAAATTAAAAAGTGGAGGAATAAAAATGGCAAAGAAAGTTTTTGCTTGGAGTCCAGTTCGAAAGTTAATGAAAGATAATGGCGCTGAAATGGTTGCTCGAGATGCTGTTGATGCTTTAATCGATTATTTAGAAAAATTAGCTAAAGGTATGACAAATAAAGCTCTCGAAATGACCCGACATGCAGGAAGAAAGAAGCTCACACTTGATGATATGGACTTAGCAATGAAAATAGTTTAAATAATTTTTAGAAACATTAATTTTGAAATTTAATTATTTTTTATTTTTTTTCTACTACTAGCGAGATTGCCAATAGGGCTTAATTGCATATAGACATAGGCAGCATTATATTTCTCTGATATGAAATTAATTCTGAAATTTTATATCTTTTAAAATTTTTTCTCTTTTATGGTAATAAAAAAATCTGAGGGAGATACTGTCAACAGAACTACGTCACCAAATACTATAACAACATTAAAGCATAATTTTAAAGTGTTAGGCATAAAACCCGGATCAGTAATTATAATGCATAGTTCTCTAAGTAAAATAGGTTGGACTGTTGGCGGACCAGTTTCTGTAATAAAAGCATTAATGGAAACACTAACTTTAAGGGGTACTTTAGTAATGCCAACATTTTCTAGCGATAATACTGAACCCTCTCAATGGGAAAATCCACCAGTCCCAGAAAGTTGGTGGGACATGATTCGGAATGAAATGCCTGCTTATCATCCTGAAATAACACCTACCCGAGGTGTGGGTAAAATTGCAGAAATTTTTAGAAAATGGCCCAATGTTATCCGTAGTAATCATCCTACAACATCTTTTGCAGCTTGGGGAAAACACGCAAGATTCATAACAAAAAATCATGATTTAAAAATAGACTTGGGCGAAAATTCACCTCTAGCCCGGATTTATGAATTGGATGGTAAAATTTTATTATTAGGTGTTAACCATTCGAATAATACCTCACTGCATCTTGCTGAATATCGATGTGATTTCCTTGGAAAACGATATATTTTAAATGGGTGTGCAATGAAATTAAACAATAAAAGACAATGGGTCGAATGGGAAGAATTAGATCATATTAGTGATGATTTTGAACTACTTGGGAAAGATTATGAAGCTGAAATCAATTATGTACCCAGAAAGATTGGGTTAGCAGAAGCAAGATTGATTTCGCAGCGAGATATTGTTGATTTTGCCCAAGGTTGGTTTAAGAAAAACCGTAAGGGTGTATAATTAATTAAATAAAAATTCAGAAATTTTAATTAATTTTGATAAGCATTAACCATTCAAATTCAAATTATCATGGAAACTGCTCTTAAATCAAGAAAGTATAAGTTAAACATATATAAATTCTATATATTCAATATTATTTTGGGCATCCATACAGTAAGAGGAGTTTACATACCATATATGATGGAATGGGGCGGTCTTACGTTTTTCCAGATTATGATCCTGCAAAGTTATTTTATGTTCATGATATTTCTTCTTGAAATTCCCTCTGGTGCGATTGCAGATCGTATTGGAAGAAATGTAGCATTAATGTTATCTGGGATAACTGTAGTTGCCGCAGCCTTTACCTATAGCATTACACCAAATATCTTTTTATTCTTTTTAGCAGAAACATTATGGGCTTTTTCCATGGCCCTCTTCAGTGGGACAGACGAAGCCTTTTTATTTAATACCTTGAAAACGATGGATCAAGAAGAACAACTTCCAAAAATAATGAGTAGAAATCAAACAATGAATTTAATTGCTTTAACAATATCCGCACCCTTAGGTTCCATTATTGCTGAATTTATCTCTTTACAATTCACCATGTTTTGTTTAGGGCTGATTTATTTTGGAGCATTTCTTGTCTCATTAACTTTTAAAGAACCAAAAATTGAAAAAGCTCAACAATCACAAGGATATTTAGCTATTTTGAAAGAAGGTTTTCATGAATTAAAAAAAAACAAAATATTGAGAATCTTATGTTTTGACAGGGTTTTCATAGGTGTCTTTACTTACTTTTTATTTTGGACATACCAGGTTTATCTTGGACAAGTTAATATTCCTATCCTATGGTTTGGCTTTATAACAGCATTCATGAATATTATCAACATGGTTTTCACACTTTTAATTCCATGGTTTTTAAAGTTATTTAAAAAAAAATTAGTATTTTTAATTATAGTTGATCTGATAATTGGTATTGCCTATATTTCATTAGGATTCGCAATAAACCCAATTTTAGGTATTATTTTACTCTTAACAATTGTGGCTTTTGGTTATCCAAGATATTTAATATATGTAAATGGAATTAATAAGCAAATTGAATCTGAAAATAGAGCAACAGTACTTAGCACAATTAATATGTTTGGAAGTTTTCTTATGGCTATAATATATCCATTTATTGGCCTTCTTGTTGAATGGAATCTTTTCGCAGTTTTTATCATAACTGGAATATTAATTCTAACTTTTACAGTATTGACACGTGTAAAAAATGATTATCTTTAAGTTTATATAATATCTGGATTCTAAAAAAATAACATCAGTAGATTTGATGATCCTACAACTTTCAATGAATAACTCAAAAACTCTTTAAGAAATGGTGAATTTCATCTTTTATAGATAAGTCAGTATATGGAGATATAGCAATATGGCTGAAACTAAAGAACCAATAAGTTTTCCTTTTATAGAAGGAAGTGAGATTATTCTCTGTCCTCCAAATATGGATAATATTAACCTTTATACAAAATGGATGAATTCCCCTGAATCTAGAAAATATGCAAGATATGAATTTCCTCAAACTGTAGAAGAAGTTAAAAAATTGTTCGAACCAAAAGAAGAACGAATAAAAACAGAATTATTTTTTGAAATATTTCATAAAAAAGATAAAAAACCTATTGGATTTACAGGATTACTTCGAATTTTTTGGTTTGATCGTAACGCATTTCTTTTTTATATGATTGGTGAACCAGAATATTCTGGGCGGGGAATAGCCACTGAAGCTGGAAAATTGGTGGTTGATTATGCTTTTAAAGAACTCAATCTACATAAAGTCTCTCTCCATACGTTTTCACCAAATAAAGCCTCAATACATGTAGCTGAAAAAATTGGTTTTAAACATGAGATAACACTAAAGAAAGAGGAATATATTGATGGGGAACACATAGATAAATTGAAGTATTCAATCTTAAAACATGAATGGATGAATTCTGAGTAAACAAAATAAATTACATGAAATATAGTAAAATAAATGCTTAAAGGTAAAGGAAATGGAAAAAGAAGATAAATCAGAAAAATTGGATGATATTGATCATTTTCCTTTTATTGAGGGTAAAATTGTGGATCTGTGCGCTCGCAATCCAAAACATGTGGAGCTATATGCAAAATGGAAAAACGATCCTATTGTGCGACGATACTCTCGAAATGTAATGCCAAGAACTCTTGATGAACAAAAAAAAAGTGCTGAACGTAGACAGGAACGACCACCAGAACATATCAGTTTTGAAATTTGGCATAAAGAAGATAACAAACCACTGGGCATAATTGGACTAGGGTGGATTGATTGGGTAAATGGATGGGCGAATGCTTTTATTTTGATTGGAGAGAAAGATTATTGGAATAAGAATATTGCATCTGAAGCCACAGAATTATTAATAGAATACACATTTAATGAACTTAACCTCAATAAATTACATGGAGGTGTTGCTGTTAAAAATATTGGTTCATGGGCTGTTGCTGAAAAACTAGGATTTGAATTAGAAGGCATAGGACGCGAGGAAATGTATGTTGATGGAAAATATCTTGATAATAAGGTATTTCGCTTGTTAAAAAAGGATTGGCAAAAAATAAAGGAAAAGGAGAGCTAATTACGCTTTTTGAAATTATTTTAATAACTATAAAATAATTTAGATGAATATAATTGACAAAAAACGAAAAAAGAGAGAAGCAAGAAGATTTAATTTTTCCATTTATTAATGGTGAAAGAATAGATCTAGTTGCTCCAAATTCTAAGTGGATTCCTCTCTATTGCAAATGGCAAAATGATCCTAGAGTGCGTCATTATGCTCGTCAAGCTATGCCGACTAATCCTGAAGAATTAAAAAATTGGTTTGAACCACCTTCAGAACGTGGTGCTAAAGGTGAAGTATTCTTTACTATTTACCATAAACAAGATAAACGCCCAATAGGGAGTATGGGATTCTTTTGGATCAATTGGTTAAATCGTAATGCATGGGTTATGGGAACAATCGGAGAACCAGAATATTGGGGTAAAGGATTAGTTGGCGAAGCTGCAACTCTATTAATTAATTATGGATTTACCGAATTGAATTTTCATAAGATTTATGCAGGAGTCTACAATCCAAATTTTAGATCATTACGAGCGGCTGAAAAATTAGGCTTTAAAGAAGAACTAGTTTTAAAAGAAGAACTCTATGTCGATGGTAATTATGTGGATACACATCAATTCTCTATATTTAAAAGAGATTGGATAGAAATGAAAAAAAAAAAGTAGTTGAAATTAAAATTTAATAATTGAAAAATAATTTTGGATAATGAAAAGAAATGGCAGAATCTAAAATTCCCACATTTATTAGCGGAAAGATTATAGATTTGCTCCCAATGAACCCGAATCATGTCCCATTATATTGTCAATGGGAAAATAATCCAAAAGTTCGAAAATATGATCGAAATGAATTTCCTGTAACAGTTGAAGAATCTAAGAAATTTTTAGAATCAGGTGAAAGTAGGGTAAAAACAAGAATCATGTTTGAAATTTGGCATAAGAAAGATCAAAAACCAATAGGTTATTGTGAAGTCGATGCTATTTCATGGGTAGATCATCGAGCTCATTTAAGGCTCATTATAGGTGAAATGGAGTACTGGGGGAAAGGAATTTGCACTGAAACCATTAAATTGCTAACTGAATACGTTTTTAATGAATTGAACCTACATAAAATAGCCGCTGAAGCTTTTGCGCCAAACAAGGGTTCACAGCGTTGTTTTGAAGAAAATGGTTTCAAATATGAAGGAAAACTTAAAGAAAATACTTATGTAGATGGAGAATTTATTGATTTATTGAAATATTGCCTATTAAAAGATGATTGGTTAAAAATAAAGAAACAGGATAATTAAAAGTAAATAAATGGTAATAATAATATATTTAAGAAAGAATTTGGATGTCAAAGATGACAAGTGAAGAGAAAAAAGAAGATATAGTATTTCCCTTTATAGAAGGAGAAAGGATAGATTTAGTTGCCCAGAGCTCCAAATGGATTAATCTACATTCTAAATGGAATAATGATCCGCAAGTTCGCCACTATGCTCGAACCATAATGCCTCATACTCTTGAGGATATAAAAAAATGGTTTGAACCATCTCCTCAACGAGGTGCTAGAGATGCAGTTTTCTTTACAATTTATCACAAAAAAGATAAACGCCCTATTGGTACTATTGCTTTTGTACGCATCGATTGGATAAATCGTAATGCACTTGTTTTTGGTATAATTGGGGAAAAGGAATATTGGGGAAAAGGTATAGTAGTAGAAGCTGCAAAATTATTAATTAATTATGGGTTTACAGAGTTAAACTTGCATAAGATTAATGCAAGGGTTTTTGATCCGAATAAAAGATCGCTTCGGGCCGCTGAAAAAATAGGATTTAAGAGAGTAGCGATTATGAAAGAGCAACTTTATGTTGATGGAGAATATGTTGATGAGCATTTGTTTTCGTTGTTCAAGAAAGATTGGATAGAAAAAAACAAAATCTCATCATCATAATTAATCTTGTTCTATTTAACTTTTATATAGTATTAAAATTTCTTTAAAACAAATCTATAAATAGAACATCATCAGAAATAAAAATAATTTAATGTCAATTATAAATTAAATTAGAATAAAGAAAATCTAAATGAATTAAAATTAAACTGTGATAATAATGTCAGAATCTCTAAAGATGAAATTTGCAGATGGTATAACTACAAAAAAAATGGTGTTTTTTACACTCCAAGGAATTATTGGGGGATTTTTATTTGGTATGTGGGGTCAGATTCAATATTATGCTGCCACAGTGCTTTTAATTCCTCAAATAACAATAACACTAATTTATTTGGTGTATTCTATTGTAGATGGAATTAATGATCCAATAATAGGATATTTGGCAGATAAATCCAAAAGGTTTACTTCAAGATTCGGGAAGAGATTTCCATGGATCATAATCGGTGCTGCATGTGGACCAATATTCTTGGTACTGTGTTTTCTTCAGGTCTCATCAGAGATAACCATATCGGTTATTTGGTTAATGGTAATGATGGCAGTGTATGAAACATTCATGACTAGTTATGAAATTAATCACAACGCATTATTTCCTGATTTGTTTCGAGAAGATTTTCATAGGAACAAAGTTATCATTATTGGAGCAATAATAGGCGGTATCATCACTATTATAGCTGGAGGGCTTATACCTAATTTGATCGATTCAGTTGGCTATTTAGTAACAACTATATCTCTGGTAATAATAGCATACATTGTTCTTGTCCCTTATAGTTATGGTATACGGGAACCAACTGAGATGAAAGAATTTCGTGCTGAATTAGATAAGACTGAAAGGGGAAGCTCTCCTGTAAAAGAAGTTGTCGTGCGCGTATTTAAAGATAAGAATTGGATGGGAGTAGTAATCGCAGGTTTTTGCTGGGCTATTGCTGGAGCTTGTTTTATATGGGGACTTAACTTTTTTGTTGTAGATAGTTTAGGATTAGATATCGGTGACACTGCAATACCACTAATGATGGTGTACCTTGTTGGATTTGCTTTGGCGCCTCTCTGGGTCTGGATATCAACAAAAATTGGTAATAGGAACGCGTTCATAATAGGAATGCTTTTAAATATAGCTGGTTATTTTCTTCTAATACTAGTTACTAATTTATGGAGTGTTATCCTTGTTTTTACTTTTTGTGGCATTGGATTTAGCGCTACTTCAGGTGTAATCTACGGACTTTTAAGAGCAGAAGGATTAGATAATGCTGCAGTTAATTCTGGTAAAAGAGAAGAAGGAAGTTATACTGGAATTTTGAAAATATTTACTGCATTTGCATACTTTTTCCAAACCCTCATATTTACCATAGTTTCGGGAATAACTGGCTATGATCCCGATCTTGGTACAGGAAATAGTAATTATGCAAAGTTTGGTTTGAAATTTCAAATGTCAATTATTCCAATGATAATTCTCTTAATTGGCACAATTGCTTTCATTTTCCTATATAGATTATCTAAAGAGGATGCTAAGGGAAACAAGGTGAAATTAGAGGAAATGGGGCTTTAATCTAATCAAAATAATCTTTTCTTTTTTTTAAAAAATAAATAAAATTTAGAATTTTAAATTTTCAGTGTAAATTTATAGCAATATTAAAAAGTAAGAATTTAGTTCTGTTCTGGCAGTAATACAACTAAATTACTCCCTTTAGTATAATCTCCCTTAACTCTATCCTCGACCCAAATTTTTCCATTGAGGCTGTTAAGTATTTTACTAACTAATGAAAGTCCTAATCCCATCCCTTTTGACCCTTTAAGTTCTCTGTTACCCGACTTAAATATTATTTTTTTCCTCTCATCAAGTATTCCAATGCCATTATCAATGAATTCCATTTTGAGATATTTAGTATCCTCGATTTTTTGATGAGTAATTTTGATTAAAATATCTACTTTTGAATGATCATTATATTTTATTCCATTAATCAGAATATTTTCAAATACATCTTGGAGTAGCTCATTAGCTTTAATAATATACTCTTTATCTACGGAATCAACAAGAACATTTATTTCTCTGCTACTATATGCTTTCTTAACATATTCTATTGATTTTTTTAATAATTCACAAACTTCAGTATTTTCTGTTGAGATTTCTTTTTCTTCTAGGTCAGAAAGTGTCCTAACATTGGATACTAATTTGGATCCTCGTTCCACCTGTTTTATGATTATGTCAGAAATATTCTTTATATCCTTAGATTTATCAGATTCACCAAGATGAAATGAAATCAGTTCTGCTGAGGAATATACAACCTGAAGAATATTATTTATATCATGAGCACAAAGATCTTTATAGAAATTTGCTCGATCAAATGCTTTCTTATATCTTTTTTCTGATACCTTCAACGCTTCTTCAGCGATCTTACGATCGGTAATGTCTAATACGATACCTTGAAAATGAGTAATATTTCCCTTTGAATCTCTTCTTATCCAAGTTCTATCGTCAATCCATTTTACTTCTCCATGTTTTGACAAAATACGATATTCCTGACTGAACTTATCAACATCTTCGTTGCTATAAATTTCTACTTCTTCAGCAACCCGCGTAACATCATCAGGATGAATAATGTTAGTATATATAACATTTCCAGAATAAAAATCTTCTGGAGTATATCCAAAATGTTTGACATTTTCAGATACAATTTCAACTGGCCAACCCTCTGAATTTCTCCAAAGAAATACAACACCTGGACTATTATTTATTATATATTCTAATTCCTCTAATCTTTTATACGATTTTTTAACTTCTTCCTGAGCTAATTTTCTATCGCTTATATCTAATACCATTGAACGCGTTTCAATAACATTTCCTTTTAGGTCAAATATTGGTTTAACTGATAAACTTATCCATGTAGGATCATCATTCTTCTTTTTCATCTGAAGTTCTATATCTTTAAAAGATTCACCATTTGAAAATTGTTTAAACAGATTTTTGCCTTTCTCAATCCCATATTTTGAATCAAAATATAAATCAAATACTTTCATATTTAAAAACTCATCTTTAGCATAACCTAAAAGTCTTTCTGCTGCCTTATTACTCCTTAAAATTGCTTTGTCTGTTCCTATTGAAAAGTATGCGATAGGTGCTTCTTCATAAAGGGCTCGATAATTTTCTTCTGATTTTTTTACGCGGACCTCCGCTTCTTTCTGCTTTAAAATATTTTTTAAACGATTAAGAACATCATTAAGCAAATATATTTCTTCTTCTAAAAAATCCTTTTCTTCTATATAATATGCTTCCAATTTCAATAATTCATCTCTAATCGTTTCATAGGTTGATAATTTCCATTTAGATTCTTGAAAATTCGGAGTTAAATACTCTTTATCTGAATAAATTATCCGTGCGCACGTTTTATCTGGAAATTGAAATGCTGAAGGTAATAATTCAACGGTTTTTTGGAGTATTTCTTCGATTGAAATATTTGGTTCTAGTAAAATTTTAGAAGTATTAAATAAACAACTTAATTCTTTAACTCGTTCCCTTAGTTTATGTTCTGATTCTTTTAATTTTTGTTCTGCTTTTATTTGTTCAGTAACATCTAAAGAAATAGCAAGATCTGCTGGTCTACTTTTATACATAATTGTGTTTGCAAATACTTCAAACCATGCTATTTCTCCAGATTTTTTAAGACCTCGATAAATATAATGATTTATTTCATCCTTTAACCCTTTTTGTCGTAATTCTGCATGACGCATTCCCCTATTCCTATCTTCTGGATGGATAGTTTTAATAAATTCACCAGGTTTCCAACTTATAATATCCTCAACTTTATAGCCCACTAAATCCGCATAACGCTTATTTACATATTTCACCTTATTATCTTGTAATATTCCTATCCCCAATGAGGATTTTTCCGCAATAGTTCTGAATATTTCTTCAGATTCCTCTAATTGTTGTTCCGCTTTTTTACTTTTTGTAATGTCTCTTATAGTAGTAATAATTTGATTAACCTTTCCATCCCTTATAATTGGTATTTTTCTTATTTCTGCTTTCATTTCTTTATTAAAAATAGATGTATCTTCTTCCGTAAAAATAGATTTACCCTCTCTTAGAACATATTCATACTCATCATGACTTTTTTGAGGTAAGAAAGGAAATGCTTCAAAAATTGTTGATCCTATTAAATTTGTATTAATACCAAGCTTTATGAGCCATTTTTTGAGGGCTCCATTCATTAAAATTATTTCAAATTTATCATTTATTACATGTAATGGATCAGATAAATTTTCAATTATATCCTTATATTGTTGCTCAGCAATCTTTACTATAGAAGTCATAAAATAGGCTTCACTACACAGATGAATTATAATTTAATATTTAATATTATAATCATTATTTTAGGTTTCATTTAATATTCTATAAAATGATCCTAATTTTCTGTAATGATAACACGAACAAATATTTTATCCACATGTTTTATATTAGATTTACTATTTAAGCTTTAACTAAAGCTAAAGTCATTGGTTAATGATTAAATCCTGATCAGAATTAGATAAAATCTCTACCAGAATGATTTATATTTTATTAAAAAAGGGTATAAAAAAAAAAGAAATTTAGTTTTTAAGGAGGTTCAGCCCCCTCCTATAGGCGGAAAAATTGAAACGACATCACCATCTTTGAGAATAGTTTCTTGATCTTTATGGGGTCTTCCATTAACCAGAATTATTGCTCTTCGGTTATCCTTTGGAATATTATATTCTTCGAATAGAAACTTTACTTTACTATTTTCAGGAATTTTCATAATTTCATTGTCTGGTCCAAATTCCCTTAATGTTGCGAAAAACTTTACTGTAACCGAAATTTCATTGTTAGACATCTTCTTCTCGATTAAAATACCATTTATATAATAACGCCATATTTCGTGGAAAAAGTGCTACGGTATCTTTATTTTCTACTTTTTTCATTAATCCAGCATATCTTCCATTCACGAATATATGGCTAACCTCACTCTCCTCAATGTTTAATTTTTTCAGAAGATCAGCTATATAGGTTAATTCTGAATTATCAATATCGAATTGTAATGAAGCGCTACCTGAAATTTGTGGTTTAACCTTCTTCCTTAAATCTCCAAATAATTTCAAGTGTATTGGCATTTTTTAATTAACCTGTTTCCTAAAAAACACTATCCAAGTCATCATTTGTAACATCAAAGACCGTATTATGTGGTGGGAGTTTTTCTTCCATAAAGAATTCAGGAAGTCTATCATGCATTGGTGTAAATCCTGCTTTTTTATTGAACTCAAGTTCTGTATCAATAATTGACTTCCCAATCGGTGCTACATCACCCACAGTTAGATTTGCTCCTAAAACACCATTTAAAGATTCAACAACACCTTCCAATCCTTCAGGAATATCAAGTACTGCAAAAGCAATGAAAAGACAATATCCTGTGGCGTCAACAGCTGCAGTGGCTAATTGTAAATTTCGAGATACTTCTGCCTTTTTTGGATCCATTGGATCTAGTTGACCTCCTACTCCTAAGATTTCTGGGGCAATAGCATAACCTGCAGTATGGTCAGCACCCATAGGAGTTGTAGCGTAGGTCACGCCTATTCCTTTAATTGCCCTTGGATCATAAGCTGGTAATCCTTGGCCTTTAACAGTAGGAATTTTTGTTACTCCTAAGACTTTTCCCGTAATTTCTGTTCCATTAGCCAAAATCTTTCCTGTTGGTGTTTTCTTGCGAATTTCATCCATGAGTTTAATAGCTCCTTTTCCATCCCCAAATTCAATTAACCCTCCTTCCATTGCTACCGCGAGTGTATCACCCGCTTCTATGGTATCACATCCCAAATCGTTGCAAGCTCGGTTTAATTCACCAATGTCATCCAAATTATAGATTGAACAATTAGGTCCAAGTGCCCAAACACTCTCATATTCAAGGACACCAACTGGATCTTTTCCACCTGGTTTACACCAGACTTCAGAACATTGTATAATACAACCGGGATTACAAAAGTGTGGTTTAACTCCGCCTCTCTTCTTGATTTCTCCAGCTTTTGCTTCACCAGAAACTTGTTCAACTCGGTTATCTTGACCACTGGAAAAGTTTCTCTGAGGTAAGCCTCCTGCTTCATTAATAATATTCACTAATACGGCTGTTCCATACGAATTGAGAGCCCCTTCTGGTTTTGTAACATCATGAGTCATAAGCGCGTCTCTTAATTTTTTGATACCTGCTTTGAAAACTTCTTGGTTTGCAATTTCTACTCCTGGAGCGCCTGTTTCATCAACAATTATAAATTTTAGACCTTTAGATGCCATAACAGCTCCTAAACCGCCTCTTCCTGCATATCTACTGGGCAGTCCTTCAGGATCGCTAAAACAAACACCTGAATTTCCTCCAAGAAGCTCAGCGGCTATTCCAACACCACATATTCCTACTTTATCACCAAATTCTTTGAAAAGATCCTTATAAACGCCATATAATCCTTTTCCTACCCATTTTTTAGCGTCTATAAATTCTGCGCCATCCATCGTCACTTTTAAGAGATAGAAATCATCTCCTTCATGTTTATTTTCTACTATTACTGCTGCGATGCGCATCCTTGCTAGCATCTGGGCAAATGGTGTTCCTGCATTAGCTTCTTTGATACCTCCCGTCAAAGGAGATTTTCCACCAACTGAAATCCTTCCGCTTGAGGGAGCGGCAGTACCAGTGACAATCCCTGGAGCAAACACTAATTTATTATGAGACTCCAATGGATTACAAGTTGGAGGAACCTCTTTGGCTACTATTGTTGAAGTCATACCACGTCCACCTAAAGCTGCGAATTCTTCTGGTAAATCTTCAAAATTAGCTTCGAGATTAGTCATATTTACTCTTAATATTCTTTTTGGCAAATTTTTCACCTCTAATTTTTTAGCATTATATGATTGTGATTGATTTTTATTTATAGATTATTGTTATTTAGCAAAAGAACGATATGTACAGATAATCCAAACGATATTTAAAGAGAATATTCCAAGGATAGACTCTTACTTATTTTTTGAAATTTCCTTAAAAATTGGAATAATAAGATGACTCGGATAACTTTGATTATGGTAAATTTTTTGGTTTGCAATTACATAATCTCTAGGCTTTCCTTCTCCTCCTAAATTAGAGTTAATATCAAATCTTGGAAAATTACTAGAAGTTATTTCAATTCTGATTTGGTGATCTTCTCTAAAATGATTTGAAGTATTTCCTAGATTAATCTCGAATTTATAAACCTTATTAGATTCGATAAAAGACGGATTATCTTCGCCATTTCTATAACGTGCTCTAACTCCTGCATCTAAAATATTAATTGCTTTTACTCGAGGATACACATCAACAAGTTTAACCATAAAATCTGTGTCTATTGCTGATGAGGAAGCGTATAGTATCATCTTTACAGGACCGGTTACTTCAATTCCCTTTTCTAAAAGTTCGGTTGAATATACAAGCACATCGTTTCTTTTTTCCGCATCCTTTTGATTTCGAGCGCCCATTAATATTCCTAAATTCCGACCCCCTTTTGTTATTACTGGATTCATAGGATCAAATCTAAATTCATCTTTAGGCTCTTTATCTGGTTCCTTAAGATTTAAGATACCATCTCCTCTTATACTATTAGCATTCCCTTGAGAATGAATATATAATTTTTTATACTCAATATTTTTAGGTGGCCAACTCTCCGTATATCTCCATATATTTTTTCCCATCACCCAATATTTTATGGATGGTTTATCAATATCAGGAAAAGCATTCTTATTATCCATTAACCAATAGCGGTTCCAATTTAAATTTACGATTTCTCTATAAAATCTTGGCATTCCATTATTATGAAACCGACTTTCAGGATGACCAATCGCTCCGTGAGCCCAGCTTCCTATTATCAATTTTGAATATTTTCCTGCATCTCCAATAGCTTTAGCTTTAATTTCTAAAAAGTCTTCTAATTGCTTTTCAAAGAACATATCTTGCCATCCCGCGAGCATAAAAGCAGGTTGAGAAAATTTCTTTGTATCCATTTCTAAGAATCCAGGCATCTTCTTTGTATCCTTTTCTAAGCCACGTGTTATCAAAAAATCATTTAAAAATTTAAAGTATGTATTTAAGTTTCGTTTAGTAGGAACAAAATTATCAATATTATAATAAGCAACTAAAAGATCTTGAACTTCTTTTATGGTTTTTCCTTTTAACTGAGATAATTTAATTCGAGTTTTCTTTTTTATAGGATCATTGTATAATGCGTACCTAGGGTTTAAATATCTTTCTTGCATCAAATTAGTTAACGTATCTACGTTAGGAGCATCGTAGTGTGAGACTATATTGACCATTATTCTATAAATAGAAGTTGTTAAGGCGTGTATCTGAAGGCCACCATTATCTTTCCATAAATTCCGAGTTGAAGTAACTGCCGGAATTATACAAGTTAAAAATTTATTATCCCAGGATAAAGCAAGTTGAGTAATTCCAAAATAACTTCCACCAGTCATTCCAATCTTACCATTATACCAATATTGCTTAGAGATCCAATCAAGCGTCTCTAAACCATCTTCTCTTTCAGTGAACAAGTAATAATTGAATCCATCTGAATGACTGGTTCCGCGTATGTCTTGCACGACCGTTACGAATCCAAAGACAGCATAAACATACCCTAAAATACTCAAATTATCCTTCCAATATGGTAATCGAATTAATATTGTTGCACATTTGCTTTTATTCTTATAGACTCTTTTTGGAACATAGACATCAGTTGCCAATCTTATACCATCTTTTAATTTTACAATACATTCAGGATACCTTTTAACACTGTCTTTACCATACCCTAATCCTAAGAATATCCCTAAAATCTTCACTAAAGGGACAGCGCCATGCCTCATTATAATTTTCTGTAATGATCGTATGAACCTTGGAAATCGTGACTTCACATTTACTTTCAAATATGATAAGTCAGTAACATACTTTTCATTCATTACCATTAAAAAAAATTGATGATTTAAAAAGTTTCAAAAACAAAGATTGTATAAAACTACGAAGGTGATTGGAAATATATTCATTTAAAATTTAGCATGATGCGAATTGCATTTCGCATTGAATCCATCTGAATGCCCTGTACCTCGTTTATTGATAATATTTTACAAAAGATAATACCTTTCTACCCTCTTTATGACTCATAATTTTGTTCCTAAAATCATCTAAATAGAATTTTCTATCTTCTTCTAAGTCTTTTGACCATTCACGCCTTCTATCAAATTCCCAAGTGGTAGAGCTTAATATTATATCTCGTACGTGATCAGGTAAATACGAACCAGTCTGTAATATTAAAATTCCAAGAATTTGATAACCGATGACTAAGTCATCCCAAGTATCTACGTTTAAAAAACTTCTTTCTTTATTTAAAATTGAATTCTCTACAGACCTCAAGTCAAATAAGATATCGCCTAAATGTCTCTCCAGAGCTTCTTTTGTAAGGATTTCTCGGTTTCGCCAATATTTATCGAAATCAAGACCACATAATTCCACAAGAAACCTCTCCCAAGAATGATCAGGTGAATCTAAATACCTAATATACATAATAATTTAAGTTAAACTAATTAACAATTTTATAAAAAAAATATAACTATATAAAATTTATAATTTTTAATTTCCTCGACCTAAATTTCTATCTAAATAAGGCTGAATCACTTGTTCATAAGGCATATCAAATATATATTCATACCTTGATCTTAACATGTAATTATAGAGAATAGTCATTTTGAAATAGCGTTCTAAAATAACTTTTGGATCAATCCCCTTACCTAATAATTCAACAGCTTTTTGTTTTCTCGCCTCTCTTCTAAGTTTTAATAAATTTAAATTACTAATACCTACTAATAAATGTGATATTTTAGGAATCGAATTTCTAATAGTTTTAGCAGCAAAACCAGTTAATTTTCCCATTTCAACTGCAGAAATTTCCTCATAAGCCCACTTTTTCCATTGCTCTAAAGAATATCCTCTTAACAGACTATCATAATCCTTTTCAAATTCCTCAACCTTGGAAAAATCTAAATTCCCTTTTCTAACCATTAATTTTAAGAATGAAAATTCTCCTTTAAACCAATCTTTAATCTTTCTATGAAGAGTTGAATCGGAATGTAGTAATGCTTTTACAAGATCAATCTCTAAATTAAAGTCTGCTTCATCCTTAATAAGTAATTCCAAAACTTGCTTCATAAAAAATTGTTGCAATCCTTCAAATGACTTAAACCTTGTCTGACTAATTCGCCGAGATATCACAGATGGCGGAATATTCCTTTTATATACTTTGGTTAATATCCTAGAAATAGCATCCAATTTAAACCCTATTGAGCATAAAGCGAAGACATCCATCATTGGAACTTCTATATAGCGTCCACCTGTCCCTCCTACCACCGCATTTAAACCGCTAGGCCAAACTCCTGCGGTATTTCCAAAAATAGAGGAACAGCTTCCCTTTTTCGATGCCACTACAACAAAAATTGAATATGGATATTACCATGGTTACAGATTGATGGATAAGGAGGGATATGAACCATCTTTTCCATTTGGTTATGGTTTGAGTTATACAACATTCGAATATGATAACTTAAGGATTGATAAAAAAACTATGAATGTTGATGGTGAAATTCAAGTAAGTGTTGACATTACAAACACTGGCAACATTAGTGGAGAAGAAGTTGCTCAAATGTATGTAGGATATAATAATTCATCTGTAGATCGATTTGTAAAAGATCTTAAGGGTTTTAGTAAAGTCAATTTAAACCCAAAAGAAACAAAAACTCTTAATTTAAATCTAAAAGCTAAGGATCTAGCATATTATAACGTAGATAAAAAGGATTGGGTTGTAGAAAGAATTGATTATGTTTTATATGTCGGGCCATCTTCACGAAAGGAGGATCTAATGGCCACAACTTTTAATGTCTCTTAAGCGATATTTCATATAAGAATAACTGATATCCCGTTAGAATAGAAACACAAATATTCAATAAAAACTCTAGTTTTTAATATTGAAAATGAAGATAGTGAGAATGATCAAGAGGACAGACTTACTACTATTAATGAAAATGACATATGGATTGATGTAGATAATGAAGATGATATTGAAATTGAGAAGCTTGAGAAATATAGTACAATTGATTTTTATGATAATAACAAGAAAGATGATGATCAAGAACAATTTGAAATCCTTATTAGAAATTTGATTAATAATCAAATTCTACAGGAAGTTTCATTTTTGCATTATATTCTAAATAAAAAACTTATTGATAACTACGGGAAACAAGTAGTTTTTAAATTAATTAACAATCAAAATTACAGTATCAGGGAAGTAATATTGGAAACAAATAAATATAATAAACAGGGTGTCTCTGTTTTTTGGATTTTAAATGCGGATAAATTTCATAATAATAAGGAGTTTCACTATAATTTTAAAGGTCTTAGACAGAATGTAAACCTTACGGAACTTGAACTATTTATTCATGAAATGCTACGTGGTCGAGTATATTATGTTGATCTTAAAAGAGACATATTATTTGAATGCCATTTTTCTCTACCTGACAATAGAAAGTTGCATGAAGTACTAAAGAAACGAATTCGAAGAAAAAGACAAAATATTGTTCGAAATGCTAATCTTTATAGATATGAGAATTACAATTTATTAATTCCAGATAAAAATTATTTTATTTCTTATTCAATTTGTAGATTATATGATAATATCGATCTATGGGATCGATATTATTTTCCATCGTTTGACAGTCCTTGAAAAGAATTCCAAGAGGCTCTTGTAGAGATTAAGCGTGAATTAATTATTGAAGATTATTTATTATCTTATAGTGATACTGATAGGGATTATATCGATTTTGTCTTTAAAATAATCGATAAAGAATATGGAGGATCAGAGAACTTCCTTATTCACCATTGTAATGTTTCAAAAGAATCAATAAATACTATTAGAGGGGTTTTGGTAGTAAAATAATGAAAATACTGATTATTGGAAATATTGGAAGCGGCAAAACTATGCTTGGAACTAAAATCCAGAAATTAACGGATTATAAATTTATACAAATTGATGAACTCAGAGAAAAATATCTTAAAAATGCTGTTTCAGAGGAATATTGCTGCTTTTACCAATTTCTAAAGAATATTGAGGAAAATAAAAATCTTATTTTAGAATTTACTGGTGCGGGTTGTCATAAATATGCTGTAAAAAGAGCTCTTGAATTAACTGGTGATTCGGTATTAATAATTCTCTGCAAAACTAAATTACTATCAACATTAAGAGAAAGGATAAAAGAAAAAGAGTTTAATTATGGTAATCCTTTTAATTTAGATATTAATGAGCACATATCATTTATAGAGAATGATCTTAACCAAGATATCTGTTCTAAATTTTGGATTTCTAAAAATTTCACATTTATCGATATTTTTATGGAAAATTCGGATGATCTTAAAGCAAATGAGTTATTAATTAATAAGATGCTTAATTTAAATGAGAGATAAGATGAACAAAATTAATAATTTAAAAAAAGAAAAGAAAAAATTGGAAAATTATATCTATTTTACCTTTTCTGACCATAATTTAATTCATATTTTAAAGGATCTTATCTGGGGTATTATTAAATATAAGGAGGAGAAAAAGGAAGATTCGATTAAAAGTCTTGGGGAATTCTGTGAACATTCTCATCGATACTTATATTATAATTTAAATAAATTCATGATAAATAAAATATGCTTGAAGTCTTTCCCTAATACTAAAGATTGGGAAATAGTTGATAAGCTTCAAAATATGATATTTCCTGAATTAAATATTCAAAATATTAATTTAATAAAAGAAACACGGATAATTGTAGATAATTGGAATGATTTTAAACATGAATATAGTAAAACTAGAATCCCCTCTTTAGGTAATTTAAAATTTCTTTCAATATCTATCAATTGTATAAAATTATTCTTATTAGTAAAGCAAATAAGCTATATCTCCAAAAATTACACCAAAAAATATCCTAAGAATTTCCGTGAAAAACTAAAGGATAAAAAAATAGACATTGAAAATGATTTTCTTTTAATATTTCAAGAAAATAACAAGGAAATCCTTAATATCTTTCTGGATTATGTATTTGGGAGAAGGAACAAAGATTTGCTTATAAAAAATCATATTCTTAGTTCTAATGATATTCAAAATTCTAAAGAATTACAAAAATATTATCCTATTTATGTCTATGCTCACTGGAGGATAGAAGAACAATTATATGATAATCAAGTTCAACCATTTCGTCCCATTGGACCTTACTTAATTGATTTTGAAAAAGGCGATTGGATATATATTCCAAAAATCGCAAGATATATTATAAAACACCTAAAAAAATATAAGAAGAGTATATTAATTAGTGCTATAGGGGGTACAGGTAAGACTGTAATCTCACGATGGATCGGTTATAGTTTTTACGTTGAAAGATTTAATGTTTTTTATATTGACTGCTTAGAACATAAAACTAAAAAAATAGAAGCTGTATTAGACCAATTAATAATACATCACGAGAGCGGAGCAAAGAAAATATCGGAAGTCTTATTCATTTTTGAAAACATTCATATATTAGATAAGGAATTAAAATTTAAACTGAGTAAATGTAAAGATTCGACACTATGTCTATTAACTGAAAGGATCTTTGAAGAAAAAGAAAGCAAAAAGAAAAATATGGGTCAATATTTCGAATCCTTTCAAAAGATTAAAATTTCAATGAATCATTGGACTTTCAAAAACACCATTAAAGGAATTCTCACCTTAAATAGTAAAAATGCCCAAATTACAAGAGAATTGCAATATTTAGGTAATCAGAATCTATGGATTTATGCGATACTTTTAAAATTATTCAAGGAATCCTTAGAATTTAGACAAGATTCTTCGATTATCGATATATTAACTGACCATAAATTAATTGGAGAGAAAATTTCGGACTATTTTAATGATCTTTTAAAGATGAAAGTAATTAAATTCAGATCTTCAGAAGATACTCTATACTTAAACCATATCTATTATTTTATTGGATTTTTATCTATCTTTTCTGAATATGAATTATGGACGGAGGAAAATTTCTTTGATTATCTCATTTCAATCAAAGATGAGACTCCATTAGGATTATATAATTCAGATATAAAAATTAATAAAGAAATTTTAAAAAAAATTCAATCATTTTTAATTGACATCTTTGAAATTAATGAAAGAACAGTCAATATTAAACCGGGTATTAGACAGAAAGAATTTAAGATTCCCCACTCTCAAATGGCAATTATTTACCGAAATACCATTTTAAATTTAATAGAAAAATCTTATCCTGGTTTACAAAAGAACATTCTTAATTTGTATATTTTTAATGGTAATTATTACGGTCAATTATTGAATTATAAATACCAAAAGTTCTACCTTGCTAATAAACAACAACCCCAGCAAGTGAAGATTTTTAGTTTTAAGGAGTGTCAACAATTTACGGCTATCGAAAGCATGAATTTATTTCTAAGCAAATTTTTCGAAAAAATAAAAAATCGTTCATTAAGAGAGATTAATATTTTTACCGAGAGATGTCGGTATTCTAAATGTATTGAAGATAACGAGCAAGACTATATTAATTCGCTATTAGAAAAACTACTCGCTTTAGACAATCATTATTGGGAACCAAAAATTAGTAATACAAATCCAAGAAGTTTGTTTTATTTCTTAGAGAGTATTAAAGATTACTTGGGAGGTAAATATCTAATCCGGTTCTTTGAGAGATTCAAAACTAATATCTTGAAAAGGATGTCTAAAAGTTCGCTAGATTTGATTATAAAATTAATGTTTTATATTTTTAATGAATCAAAAAGTATGATACAAACAATACATCAAGAATTTAAAGAACTTTTATTCAGAAACGATGAACCATACGATAAATTTATATCTTCCATTAATTTTATTGAGAATTTTGAAGAAATTACTTTAACCAATACACACATCAGTACTATAATAGAGGAAAAAATAAATCATTATTTATGGAAATCTAATTTAAAAATTGATTTAGAAATTTTATCTATATATTCAAAAAGAAGAGAAACATTTCTTTTATTTTATGATAGTTTTTTAGAAAAAGTGGTTGAGGAGAGAAATTTCACTGAGATATTTAAAGATAAATTGATTAAGAGCAATTTAAACCAACTTTGTACTTTCGTTTATACTTTAGCTGAGCATAACCCAGAACTAACGAATAAAATAGTAGTTCTATTTTTTGAAGACGTTAAACATCTATTTGAAAAATCTGATCTAAAAAGTATTGCTGAAATACTTGTTGAGATCAAGTTTATCAAGGAGATTGTTAATGATTTTAAAAATCTCTTATTTGATAATTGGGACTGGTTTTTAAATTTATTTCCAAAATTTAATGCTTATGATATAATGAATCATTATCATTCGATTTCAAAGCATTTTCTAGGTGTTATTGATCCAAAATATGAAAATAAATTTGATATTTTCATCAAATCTATAATATTAGACAAGATTCGAGAGTATTATAGTTCAATTGGTAAAAAATTTGAAATTTGTAAACTTCTTATTAAGAACGACCTTCTAAGCTTTATAAAAGATGAAATTTTTTCCTTATTTACAATTTCTATTAAAAATATCCTAGAAAATCCTTCTAGCAAATTGGATAATTTATTAATTATTTTTACAGAATTTCAATCAAATTATACTGTATTTTCTATTTTTTATACTGATTATGATTTCGATATAGTTAATTCTAATAAAAGATTTAAAGAATTAGTCGAAATCGCAAAGGAAGTAACCCTGTTTAATTTTATGGGCTTTTTAAAAGATAAAGCAAATAATTGGTTTAAATTATTTACTGAAAAGCATAGTAATTTTCTGAAAGAGAAGTATGGAAATAATTTTGAAGTTGCTCATTTATGCAGTAAGGAAGGCCGAGAATATTTAAAAAGAATACCAGATATAGTCCAGGATCTGGACATAGAGTCGATCAACATAATCTATAATAATACATACAGAACTTGGTATCCAATTAAAACTAGTATTAAAGCAACTGATGATTTAATAGAGGTCCATCAATCCTTTTTAAGAGAAATCAGCCGTCAGATCAATTCATACAAACAACTATTTCTCTCTGATAAAATGGATAATTTATTAGCTAAAATTAACTCAACTACTCTATTCAATTTTATTATTATTCTCCACAAATTTCACTCAGATCTTCTGCATGAGATTTATAATAAATTCCAACAAATTATATTAGATAAACTAAGAGAAGCACCAATTAAACCACTTATCTTATTTAGGATATTAGAAAACTATGAAATCTCAATATTTAATTTAAAAGAATTTTTAACTCTGTTCTTTAAAGAGGGAATTTTTTCAGAACTTTTAACAAATTCCCTTAAACAAATTGATTTATTTTCGCTAAGGTTTTACATTTCATATCTGTCTAGTCCTTATTTGATCAGGAAAAATCGTTCAGATGAGATTGAATTAATTAAAGAAAAATTTAATTTTAAAGAATCTATCAAAAATTCTAATTTGCTCCAAATTGCCTTAGCACTCCATCAAGATTCAATTTCTCTTTTAAAAAAACCAGCAGGATTAGCTTTTCTTGAAGGTCAAAAGGGGATTAGACAAATCCGTTTGGATCCTCAAGAATTTAAAGCTTTAACAAAGGATATGGCTTTTTTTACGTATGATAAGGATAGAGAAGTTACACATATACCACTTAATAGCTTTTTTCCATATGATAAAGAAACTATTCTGAAAACTCCGATATTTTATACTGATTTAATCATAGAAAAAATGAAAGAATCAAATCTACATGAAATATCTCAGTATCTTGAAACTTTATTATCTTGGATTGAAGAAATCAATGATAAATTGTTAAATCCTCCTTTAGATTTTTTAAGTTACTTTAGTTCAGATAGTTTTTCTAACACCCTCAAAGGCGCTAATTCTGATGATGTTTTCTCATTTTTTGAAGTGTTTTTTAAACTTTTTCCTAAAGTCGTACAAGATTTATGGGTTAGACATCAGAAGTACTTTAAAACAGAGGAATTCATAAATAAAATAAAGAACAATTTTTATAAGGATGTATATAAATTCTATACTCTTAATTACATAGATTTAAATCAAGTTCCGTTGGATATCATCGAGATTATTAAGCATCATATTAATAATCTTAATTTTGAAAAATTAATTTGGGCGCTTGCTGATTTAAGTGATAAAGATCTTGAATTTCATTTAGTTAATTTTAAAAGTAATCTCGAAGATATTATTCAAAAGAGTTCACGACAAGAAATAATTTCCTGTCTGCAGCAAGACCTGTTATTTAAAAAATATAGTAAGAAATTAGAGATTATTATTAAAAAAATCCCTCTTATAGAAACTAAGAGAGAAGAAAAATATTTTTTTGAATCATAAAAAAATCTATTTATTATATACAATGACAATGATGGAAATTGACCTTCATGGATTAGAATTATGGGAAGCTCTTGAGGAGATTGTGTATAAATTAGAAGAATGTCAGACGAAAAGTATCCGAGAAATTACTCTAATCCATGGTTTTCATAGAGGAAAGGTGTTAAAAAATTATATCCAATCGGAAGGATTTTTAAAAGAAATTGTAAAAGAAGGATTCAAATTAAAGAAAAAAAACAATCCAAATTCTGGAGCATCAAGCTTTATAATAATCTAATGACTGTAAAAATGAAAAATATAAAATTTTGTAGTGAATGTGATGGGCTGATGAAGCTCATTAGAATTTGTGGAAAAATTTTTTAAGTAAAAATATATATTAGTAAAGAAATTAGTAAATTTACAAATATACTGATTAATTATAAGTTCTGTAATTAATTTTAAGTGTGATTTAAATAATTGTCTTACTATGAGCTCCAATTTTAAACTTTTTAAAGAATTACTTAAAAGAATTTACGGTCCTAAAATTTTTAACGGTCTTACAAATTCACCAAATAACAATCAATTAAAGCTTAAAACAATTCGCGAAATTAACGATTTTATTTTAGGATTTGCTGGATATGATAATATAACCTTAAAATGTGACGATTGTAGGAATAAAATGACATTGCCTCGTAAAATGGACTTTCCTAGTTGGAAGGGAATCCTTGATTTTAATAAACACTCTGTAAGAAAGATAATGCTTATTGGTGAAGATGTTAGTAGAGACATTAAAATTTTTGGGCAAAATATCAATATCAATATAACCTATGGATTGGGGTGGCATAAAATAATTTTTGAAGAGGATCGAGTTAAATATTATGAAATTAAATACCAAAATGGAAATGAAATTAGGAAAGAACGAAGGGACATTTATTTATGGGGGTATCTTTTCGATTTGTTTAAAACTATTCCATTAGAGACAATTTTAAAAAACATCTATATTACTGACATTTGTAAATGTAATTCCGAAGGTAATAACGATATTAAAGATCAGTGTATATTTGAAAACAAATATATAATGAAGGAAATACAACTGATTAAGCCTAATTTAATCTTGTTCCAAGGAGATAAAGCTCTTAATTATATTAAAGAATTAGTAGAAAATGAAGATACAATTACACTAAATTTTGATAATAGAATTAATGATTACTTTAATAATTATGAATATCCAAGTTATCCTAAATTTGGAACTATCTTCATCCTTGATAGAAATGTCGAGGGTTTAAAAATATATCATAGCACTCCCTTAGGAAATGTATTGAAATATCGTAGGGATTCGCTAGAATATTATAGAAATTTTATTAGGATCGAAATTATGCGTAATTTAATTTTTGACGAATAGAATATCTATTTAAAATTAAATAAGAATTAATAAAATCAAAATAATAAATTCATCTGTTTTTTATTAATTCATCAAAATCTATATTTTACAAAAAATTAAAATTTTTATATGGTATAAATCAAAATTAATCTTAAGGCAAAAGATTAGTTTTTATAATATAATTTCTTCTATGAATAAAAAATAAATGTTGATTATAATGGGACCTCATATGTCTATAATAAAATAACAATTTAATATTATAAAGAATTAAAATTTTTTACACGATATGCCATAACGATGGATTTTACTGCTCCTAAGATTTGCCAATCTCGCCACCCTACTCCCAATCTGAGTAAGTAATTCATTAAAGTTTTTTATCACAATCTTTTTATAAAATGATATTTAGAATGTGAGTCTAACCTTTGTAAAAAAATATCTCTATAAAATTGAGCTAATTTTGCAATAGTTCTTATGATATCAACCATAGATAAAATTATATAAAATTCTATATATAAATCAATAAAAATTTAAGAAAAAGAATTATGATATATTTAATGTAATCCTCCAGAATTCTATTAAAGTTCCTAAAATAACCATGGTAAGTTATAAAACTACTGTTCTTAAAAATCGCCCTGAATATGTTGGAAAAAAGCTATTTTTAATTACAAAACTAAAAGACAGATTGTTTTACAATAAAAAAGAAGACTATTATTTAGAACTTGAATTCAATAATGATGGACAATTAATCGTTCATAAAATCTCGAAAAAATTAAAAAGAACTGCTTTTAATTATTCTTTAAGAAGAATTGGGGAGGAGTTCTTAGGGTTCAGAGACCCTACCGTAAATAAAATGCTTAATTACCTTGTTTTACCCGAGATGGAAGTAGAGCGCATTTTCAATAATCTTAGATATAAATATCTCAACTCCATCTATTTATCTGATTTTGAAAATCCGCAAGAACTTATATGTGCTGATTATAATAGAGCCTTTCAAGCATTAGCAGATATTTATGTTGATCAAGGACCCACTAAAAATAGGAAAGAGAATGATTACTTTTGGAAATGTAAAGGTTTTAAAGAAATCGCTAGAACTACTGTGAATTTTAATATTGAGAAAAATGATTTAAAATTCATAATCACATTTATCCGTACTTTAAAACTTGAGAATTTCAACCATCAATATGCTGAACTTATTGCCATTAAGCCTGGTTTTCATGAATTTTGGATTCATCCTGATTATTTCGAAGATAAATACACTAAACCTCCAAAAAATCCAGATAAGGAAAGGGAAAGAGAAAAAGTATTTAGATTCTTAAGGCGAATTGGACATTTATCAGACTTAGTAATAGAAAAGTTGCCTTGGAATACCTATAACTGGTATAATTACTTCCGTTATGCGCCTTGCGCTATAACAGAAGGTCCTTTCGTCTTTAGAAAAAAAATCTCAACTTCTTATGTTACAGAAATCAGAAAAATCACATCTAAAAAAGACTTACATAAACTTGAAAAATACTTTGACATACTTGATTACCGCCACACCTATCTTGATTCAAGAGAAAAACTAAGACTTTTTTTAGAAAATACAAATACTAAAAGATTTAATGGTTTTATTTAAATTAGATTCTTTACGATTATTAAAAATTAAAATGTTTAACTTTGAATAAAAAGACAATTAATTGAACACTTGAATAAAACGGACTATGAACGATTGTGAAGAGTGATTTAAAAAATTATTCGAATATCAATATTCTAATTCAGAAATTCAGAAACTTCAGCAACTGCATATATTTACAAATTTCCTAATTTTATAAAGTTATTTTGTTAATTTTTTTCCCCATAATGTAAGAGTTATAGGGTATCCCTCTGGTGTATTAAATTTGAATTCTTTTAATTCTTTAATTCTTTTCTTTAATTATTGGCATGTTCTTTTAATGAAATATATCACTTACCAAAGCATCACTTCTTATGCAAAATTTCAGAATGCAAAGAGTGTCCTGAGTACCGAGAAAGAGTCTGACGATTTAAATCACGCATTTTTTTTAATTCTATGAACGAATATGTCAGAAAAGGATGATGATGATAAGTTAGATGAATTTCTTAAGAATGAATTAATATATAAACTCAAAATCTTGATTATGAAAATCAATTAAGTGTTCAATACTTATATCATGAAATTCTATTTCACGAGATTCTAAAAAATTTCGAGGTCTAATAGTATCATATATTAGAATAGATTTTAAATTATTGAGACTAATCATATAATTAAAATACGTTATCTCTTTGTTATTAAAGACCTTAAGAATATTCATCGTCCTTATTAATACTCATAAGATTTATGGTCTTCCCATTTTTTTAATAATATAAATTTGTTACAATAACTTTTGAATAAAATAAAAGATTATAATTATTTTATATTTTTTTAATCAGAGGAAAAGTTAAAAATCAATGTGAATAGGAAAGATGAAAAAGTTCAGAATTTTTATGTTAATGCCCTTCAAGGAGAATTTAACAAAAATATATGAAAATTTTATAAAGTCGCCTTTAGAAGAATTAGGCCATAGAATATCACGAGCGGATGATATCACTCGATCCACCCCAATTATGGAAGATGTTGTCAATTCAATTAAAAGATCAGACATAATAATTGCAGATTTAACAGTAAGAAATCCTAATGTTTTTTATGAATTAGGAAGGGCTCATGAGCAAAATAAATATGTTATTCAAATATCGCAAGATGATAAAATACCTTTTGACACTAGCCATATTAGAACAATAATGTATAGTGATTCTCCAGAAGGACACAAGAATTTGACAGAAAATGTTAAGAAATATATAAAATCAATTGAAAAAGAAATAACAATAAATAAAATTTTAGATAAGTTAGAAAACTCTTGGGACTATTCCGATGCAATTAGTAATACTAACTGGTTATCACAATACGAAGACGATTTATTAGAGTATCAAGTTGATAGACTAAAAGAGATAATAAATAAAAATGATCAAGTTTCTGGATCCTATGCAATGGGTACTTTAAATCAAATTATTAAAAAGTTTGAAGGAATTAGAAAAGGGTAATCAATTTAAGAGTGAGCAATCCTTCAATTTCCCTATTATGATTTTTGGTTAATTATAAATCAAAATGGAGTGAAAAACTTCTCTCAAACGCTACCAGCCCTAACCACTCATTTAAATGGCTTCTCTCTGCTTCTCCAATCTGATCCTCTTCCGCATTTGTTTTATGAGTCGAAGGTGTTATCACCCCATCAGAGGGTGCCTAAGAACCATCAATATCATTCGCAGAATTTTGCTTAACAATTATGATAGGACATCGATTGAAATCATAAAATGAAAATTTATGCCATCAACATCCACGCCATCATTATCACCATCATTTTCCAGCATTGTCTCATAAGGATTCTCATTAATATAACTTATGACTTCCGATTCGATCGTAATTCATGCAATCATTTAATTAATTTCTCTTATTTCTTATCTTTTTTTATTAAAGATATAAGTTAACTCTTAAATTATTAAAATATTAAATATACTATAAGTCAAAGGAGTTTTAAAGAATAAAGATTTGAAAATCTGGTGTCAAGAAAAATATTTTATGAAGATATATTTGATTTATACCTCAATTTAGGTCCCTTTATTAAAAGAAAGTTGTATACAATAAAAGACATACAGGATTGGCTTAACGAACTTAATTTAAATTCTTTTTTAAAGGAATATCCCGAATTATTTTTATTTTTAGAATTTTTATTTCGTTAAAAGAGTATATGAAATTACAAGCTATTTAAACTAATAGAGAAATACCATCATGAAAAATCATACACATATCTATATATGTAGAGTATTCTCTAGAAAAAAGGTGATTAACTAAATATGGATCATAAAAAATTAAAAGAGATTGAAAATAAATTTCGAGAATTTAATGGGTACATGACAACTAAAGAATTCATGAGTGCAGGGTTCTCTTATCATTACTTATCTAATTTAGTTAAAGAAGAAATTGTTGAAAAAGTGAAGAGAGGTTTGTATAGATGGTATAGTATGGATTTTGGAGGTTTGGTTCATTATATAGATGTATCTAAAATAGTCCCTTATTCCGTTTTTTGCTTATATACAGCATTTGAAATGCACAATCTATCCACAGTTTTAGCTAATAACATATATGTTGCAATTGATCGAAAGAGAGGTTATATTCCATCAACACCTGATTATCCCTCAATCAAAATTAGTACATTTTCTGGAAAGAATTTTACATTAGGAATTGAGAAGAAAAAAATAGATGGTCATGAAATTTTAGTATATAACATGGAAAAGACTCTATGCGATTTTATTAGGTTGATCAAAGATGTTCAAACATTAAAAGAAGGTTTTTCAGATTATTTGCAACATCCAAAAATGGATTTAGATAAGCTTATTGAATATGCAAAAACTTTGAGAATCTATAGGACAGTTAAAAATTATTTGGAGATATCAATATTTTAATTAAAAGGAATCCATCTAATTTCTTTAGTTCCTCAAAAAGAAATGGGTATCTTTCTTTATAATTTTGAGACATCCAACTGGGAGCTTATTAAACCCTTTTCTGATAATAGGACAGGCTCGATGGAGATTAGTAATATTGAATATTTGAATAAATTTAACAGTAAATCGACTACTATCCATTTTGCTTTCTTTACGTCTAATTTGAGGAAGGATTATAATGCAAATATAGATCTTTCTTGTGAAGGATATTACTGGAAAGAAATAACGGAATTTGAATATTCTGAAACACTCAATTTTGATGCGGAATTATATATTGATATTAATGTATCTACAGAATATAAAGAAAAAGAGATTATTGTTACATCATTGATAGAAATACACCAATATTATTGTTTTGGTTCGTGGTCTTTTAAAAACTCAACAATAATGAACCATATAATTACTATTAGAGACCAAACATTTAGATTTGATATTGAGACTGATGTAGATTTGAGAGGATGGAATAGTTTCTTTGGATGGAGAAGGCTTGAAATCGAGATTACAAAAATGGATGAAGATCAAGGTGTTCTTGAAACTTCAATGCATTTTAGACATCTTTTTACATGAATTTTTTAGATATTTTAATAGATAATATCATTTTTAAGTAAATATTGTTTTTTAAGGTTCTAGGCTACTCTTTCCAGATTTAATACAATTTCTATCATTTTGATTTTAAGTTATTCACCAGATTATTTTCATATTCTGGTGAGAAAATTAGCATAAGTTTATAAATACACCAGAATAAATATAATTATAAGGAGGAAATTAAAAAAATGAATTTTAAAAAATTTCAAGAAATGGAAAAATTGTTTTATAGTTCTAATGGATATTTAACTACCAATGAATTTTTAGAAAAGGGATTTTCAAATTATTACTTGTCCGAATTGATTAAAGAGGATATAATTGATAAAACCAAGAGAGGTTTATATAGATGGAAGAGTTATTACCCGACAAGGAATTATGAAATGATTGACGTTTCTAAAATTGTTCCTATGGGTGTTTTCTGTTTATGGACATCGTTTAATTATTATAATTTAGGTTCATATCCAAGTCGTTCATATTTTTTAGCAATTGATAACAAGAAAAGCTATAAACCTAAACTTCCTAAATATCCGCCTATCCAAATAAAATATTTTACAGGAACATCTTTTTCATTAGGGATTGAGAAAATTAAATTATATAATAGATATGAATTACAAATCTATAATATGGAAAAAACAATATGTGATTTTATTAGATTAAGAAAGATCAATATTCACATATTAAAAGAAGCTCTGATAGATTATTTAAATAAACCAGACTCTAATCTTGTGAGATTAATTGAATATGCAAAAGTGTTAGGAGTATATAGAACAATAAAGAACTATTTAGACATGCTATTATAATGAATGAAGAAAAACTACTTGAAATCCTTAATAAACTCAGAGAAAGATCACAAAAGAATAATCTTCCAATTCCAATTATTAATCTCCATTTTCTATTTGAAAGATTTCTATATCGCCTTTCTCTCTCAAAATATAATAAGAATTTTGTATTAAAAGGTGGTCTTCTTTTTTATTCTTATCATGTGGAATCTGAAAGGATTACCAGAGATATTGATTTATCTGTTCACGATATTACATATTCTAAAAAAACAAGAAAAGAAATGATTAAACAGATCATTATAGAGATTTGTAATATTAAAGTAGATGATTGTATTTCTTTTGATGTGGATTCAATAGAAGCAAAAACACTAGGTAGTAGTAGTTTAGAATATAAAATTGTAGGATATATTGGTTCGGATATTGGTGAAACAATTAAAATAGATATCTCTTTATCAAATATTAGTCTTTCTGATTCTCTAAAAGAAAAAGAATTGATTAAACATGACTTTCCTTCCCTAATAGGTATGAAATCACCTAAAATAATAATAAATTCAATTGAATTATTAATTGCTCAAAAATTTGAAGGTATTATCAGGCGAAGTATTACTAATACTCGGATGAGAGATTTTTATGATCTCTATAAGATAATTAATGCAACATCTCTCACAAGCAAGAATATTAATGGTTTTTTATTAATGAAATCTTTAATAAAGGAATTTAAAATAAGTAAAATCTATTTTGGTATTGAAAAGGATAATATTTTTTTCTCTGAGACATTCATAATGAATGAAAATTTGAATGAACAATGGCAAATTTTCTTAGCAGATTATCCCCCAATGGAACTTAATTTCAGAGACGTTATCGAACAGATACAATTATTTTTTAAACCCATTTATGAGAATCTCATAAATAATGAAGAATTCCATTATATATGGAATTCAAAATTAAAACAATGGCAAAAAAAATAAATCTTTTTTATAGATATATCAAATTTGATCTTTTTACATGAACTAAATTTTCTTGAGCTTTTCTATTATTTTAGAGTTAGCCTTTTCTTTTTTTAAAATTTGAACATTATGTTTAAGATTATTTTGTTTTCTTCTTTCCCATCTTATAGAGAGCTTTCTTTCTTTAGGTTTTATCTTATCGAAATAAACAGTATTATTTTTATAACATCAACTAGTTTATATTCAATATAATTACAAGGGATTTTGAAGTAATAATTAAGTTCGCTTATACTTCCCAAATTACTTTTATATGTTTTTAACGAACTGTTGATTATAATATTGTTAATCAATATTTAAGCGGGTTTTCGAAAATCAACCTGAAGGCTTTCATCTTTTTTGAAGTTCAATTCTTTTACAAGCTTTATAGGAATAGAAACGCCAAGTGAACTTCCAAATTTTCTTATTTTACGTAAAAGAACAAAAGAAGCTTTTCCTTTATATTCTTTGAATATTTCAATTTCAATTAAATCTTTCCATTTCAATTGTAATGTATCTAAAACATTCTGTTTTATTGAAAAGCTCAATACATTACTTGAATTTGCTGAAAGAAAAATAATATCCTTCATTTTATATTTATTTTTTATTTATTTTTTAGGAAATATGGCAGTAAGATATTTAGATGAGGAAAATTTCTGGGAGAGATTTATTATTGAACATGTATGTAGTATTCAATTTGAAAAATACGAGTTGGATCCTAGTGTATTAACAAGTAAGATTTTAGATAATAACTTGGATAAGATTATTTGTGAAATAAATGCAATGAAGAATCATGTTCGCAAAGCTGTAATATTTAATAATCACAGATATTATTTACATGATATAGAATTCATTTCAGTAGGTTATCAAATGCTAGGGCAATTAATAATAGAGACAGGAGCGTCTTTACCTGAACCTATAAAAGATAGGATACTTGAAACTACTGTTTGGGAATATGACAAAAGATGGGAATGGGATTCTAACCGTATTGAAATTCGTAAATTTTATTTAAACGAATTTCGTCGAAATATTATCAATTATAAAAAGGGTAATATTCCATGTTTTAGAATTCTAGAAATTAATTCAGATAAAGATTTAGAAACAAGTTCAATAGGTTTAAGAGAGTTACTTAGAAATATTAAAACCAAAAGATGTTACATAATTCGATATATTAATTTGCAATGTTGTAATTTAAGAGAAGTTCCTGATGAGCTATTTGATTTTAAATTTATTGAGAAATTGGATTTAAGCAAAAACAGGTTGAGAAAATTACCTGACCATATCAGATCCCCATTTTAATTATATATATGGTATATATTTGATGAGTTTCTATTTAACATTTATGTAACATTTTAAAATCTAATTCTCTACTCCTTAAAGAACCGGCTTAAAATTATTTCAAGCAGAAATAAAATAATAACTATAAAAAAAAGGAAGCAAAAATCTATAAAAAATTCCTTAAATAATTACCAAAAAGATAAGATTATTTTATCTTCTAACCAGCTGGAGAAATAATAGTTTAAATTGGACAGAATCTTATATAACTGATATTATATATTGGGAAGTAATATTTAAAGCCGCTCGCGGTCACACTTTATAGATAGATTTAAATACTATTTAATCATGACAAAAATGGAAAAAGAATCAATAAATGAAGAAAGAAATGATGAAGTAGAGAAAAATCAATTGAAAATTATACATTTACTACAATTAAATAAATCTTTTTTTATAACTAACATTAGTAAACGATATGAGGCGAGTTGAATATATTCCAGAATATTCAATGGAAATTCTATTTTCTTCTAACCGTATTCAATGTTACGATTTAAAATCTAAAAAAGTTGTATGTTCAAGATCTTATAGAGAAAGAATAGCAAACATTCTAAAAACAACATTTAATTTTTTTCTCATTTATAATAAAAGAAACGAATTAATTGACGGTATCTACATTGATTTAGTTTCAGAAAGAAGCAGAGTTGCTACAGGAGCACAATATATACGCGATTTATTTATGGATACGCCAACTCATGGTTATTATTTTGGCACATATGAAATAGGAGAATTAGCTGATTTGCTGATTAGCTTTTCTATTCATTTTTGAGTACATTTTTTAATCAATGTATGTACTGCATGGTATTCTGTAATCATCCAATTCATTATATCTGGAATGATCTCCTCACTCTTAGCGTTATTATTAAATAAGGTATGCAAATCATAGAAGGACAATCCTACTCGGGTATATTATAACCAATCCTCTCTTTAGCATATAGATATTAAAGGGGCGGTTATAATATTCAGGACTTACACAAGATCAATTTCGCAATTGTCTGAAGGAAGCTATACGGCATTGTCCTGAATATATGGCTCGGAACCGCTATAAAGTTATTCATAAAAAACTATCTATGGTTGCGACATATTTTAACTTTGAGAAAGAAGTGAAGAATTTCATCCTGCTTCACGGTTTACACCACAATCTTTCATAGATTTCCATTTAACGGATCAGGAAATAAATAAAATCTCTAAAACATCCAATTACACTACTCAAGTTTTAGTTGATTTTAAAATTCCTCAATTAAATAAAATAATTGGTCATATTATCAACAAGAATGATGAAGATAGAGCAAAAAACTTACTGTCCGCTCTAAATGAATTATTTGTTAGCAAATATCATAAAAATATATTATTACGAAATTACATAGAACACGTTGAGGTTTATCATAAATGGTTTCTAGGCATATACTCACAATCTTGCACAAAAAGAAAATTGAATGGTGCTTCTTGGATAAAATTATTAAATAATAATTTGATTGTTCCCACTCAATTTGGATTACAACAACCTATAAATGTTTTCTTTAGTAATCTGGAAATAGTTGATTTAATCGGAGAAGAAGAAGATCTCCCCATTCTATCTATGGATATCTTACTTGATGATGAGTTTCTAAAAGTCCTTGGAATAAATCAAAAATTAGATACAGATTCAATTATTAAATTATTAAAGAATTGTAAAAGTCTAGGAATTTGTTCTAAAGAAAAATAACTAAAGATTTATAGATATCTCAATGAGATTTTTTCAGATAGCAAATTTCAGCAAAATAAGATTATTAAAGAATTCAATGATAATTCTCTAATTTTTGCTGGAAAATCTCAGAGCTTTTTTACCCTTCAAGAGTTAATCTGGGAAGATAAGAATGAGATTATAGATAAATTTTCTAAATAATCAGCATTAAAGGATGAATATCCCAATTTAAAAGAACTATTTGTAGATCATCTTGAAATAGCTGTATCTGAAAATAATTTATTGAATTTTAATCTTTTAAGAGAGATCTCTGAGAAAAAAAGTTCGGAGATAACTGAAGAAATAATACAACGAGCGTTTAGAATATACAAATGTGTAGATTATTTAGAAAATATTGATGATTTAGCATTTATTGTAAGTTATAAAGGGAATATAGAACTTAGAAAGAACGAAGGCAATATTTATGTAAATGATAAAGATACATTATATAAATTATTTAAAACTCAAGACGATATTTATTTTTTAGATATTGCGCCTTATTCCTATATTGAGATTTCAAATTTCTTATATTATACTAAGATTAAATATATATCAAAAGAAGTTAGAATAGAAGCAAAAAAGATTGAATATATAAATGATTTAAAGAAGATTACTAATCATATTACATTTTTATTACAATTGATAAAATGGTACTTATATTATACAAATTATGCATATTTTACTTCCTGTATAGAGCAAGATTTATTTACTGAATTTAGTAAGATTAAATGTGTTAGCACAGGTAATCTTGAAATATTATATAGTCTAAATGACATAGAAATTGTAGAGAAGACACTAATCTTCCATGATAAATATAATAATATTATATATATTGATAACATTCTGTTATCTCACAAGACTGAAATATATGATAAAATAGCAGTAATAGTAGATGAATATTTTGATGGATACAAAATAGATGATACCATTTCTCTGTTTTTTCGATTTCGAAGTAAGAATGAGATAGAGAATTATTTCAATTCAAAAAATATGCCACCCATACTTGACATTAGTGTTGATTATTCATATTTGGGAGAGGAAGATGGTGGGGATAGGAGTAGAAATGGAGATGATGATAAACGAGGTATTATTGGTTATCAAGGGGAAGAAAATGCATTCCGTTATTTTATTAAACGGAAAAAGGAGAAATATAAAACAATTGAAAGAAAAATTATTATATATGAAGAATCAGAGAGTTTTTTCATGATAAAGAAGAAATCTCAAGTTATCTTAAAAGCTTCTTGGTTAAATTATCCATTTGGCAATGATCAAAGAAAACCATTTGATATTGAATTCATGGAAGATGGTATCAATTATTATATAGAAGTAAAATCTACTTCCCACTCAAATAAGCAGTGGTTCCAGATTTCTGATAATGAATGGGATAAATTAATTGAGGAAGGTGAAAGATATTATATTTATCGAGTGTATAATGTTGCTGAGGGAAAGAAAGACAACGACGATATTAGAATTGTACATAATCCAGTTAAGCAATGGAAAGAAGGTAAAATAAATGCTTATCCTTGTAGAATTGAAATTTAATTTTTTTTTAGATTATTGCTCTAAATGTGGAGCGCCAATTAAAATTGATAAAGATTCTAATATGAAAGAGTAATTCCTTATTTAATGTTTATTTATTCGAGAGTTTTTCATTCAAAGATTAAGGTCCTAAATATTCCCTAAATAAATTAATATACTAGAATATCCTAAATTAACATAAATCATCCAAGAGATAAACTAATTAATATAGTACACGGTCTACTCGAAATTCAGGGGCTTTCTGAATTTCAAGTTTTATTAATTTCCTACAAATGCCTCTTTTAAACCTGCTTCTGTTTTTGACATGTTACATTCTTTTATAACTTTATATTTTTTCCCTTTTACTATAACATAATCCATTGAAACGCACCAATAGTTTTTATAAGACAATCAAATTACTGTATTGTTCATGCTAATTAATATTTTACATTGGTTATAATAACATCATTCATTATATATTTATCATTTACCTTAAAATAATTACAGCAATCATTATATAATCTTAAATTTCTATCTTTCGTTATGGGAAAAGAAGTATGTATTCGACCATAACTACCTCCTTTTGCGCTATCTATCAGAATACCTAAATAATAAACTTCAGGATCACCTCTAATGCGAAAGGCATATACTAATAAACCCTCTCCATTCATAACAATACCAGTCTGAGATTCAATTCGGTCAAATATAAATTCAGTTATAGCTTCTGGTGAGTTAAGGTTATTGTGTAAATTAAAAAAACGAAGTTCTTTATCTTTTCTTCATTTAAATCATATTCATTTATCACTTTTAAAATATAAATAGCAAAATAGGTATTTTCCATTAACACCGCAGTATTATCTGTATATTGAGGGTTAAAATAGAGCATAGTAAGATCTTCCGTGATTTTATCATGAATATAGGTGTTTAACGCTTGGATGTCAAATGCAAGATTTGTGACTGCTCCTAATCCTAAATATTCTGAAAGTAATTCTAATGCTTTAATGGCATAATAGGAATATTCGATAAAGACCAGAGAATTTTGAGATTCTGGTGGTCCTAATAGATCGCTTTTGAACCGTAAAAAACCGCCATAATTATCATATCCTAATTCTAAAAACTGAGAATCAATAATACTCTGTAATAAATCTGAGAGATCATGGTTCACTTCGAATTCATCCATATTTTCGAGTATTTTTAGTGAATCTAATGCCATATATGCGCTTTTATGTGTTATCAGTGAATTATCGGATTCTGATAGATAATTATGAGTTCCATGATAATAATATTCGTAAGGGAAAGAGCGATAGGTAAGATAGGTTGGTTCAAAAATCATACATGATACAAATCCCTCTGCGTTTGAAGCCAATTCCGGAATACAGGAATTTTCAATAAGACTATAGAGATATTGATAATTGAGTTCCGAACTTCTATTATATATGTCGAAAGTATTGATAAGTGTATACAAAAGATTTATGGAAGTATACTCTTCTGAAAGAAGGGAATATCCTGTATACATTTGGAAATCACGTATTACCATAGCAATATCATCTTTCTCACTTGCACTGAGCTGTGATAATGCTCCTGCCTCTGAAAGAGATCTCAAGACGTGGTATGTATCAATTAATTCGCAATAGAGAAAATCGGTAGAATAATTCCATATCCCTTTTGAATTCTGATTAGTTAAAATAAAATCAAGTACTTCAGCAGGGGTACTCAAGGGGTATCCAGTTAAACCTGAGAGACTTAATCCTATTCCAGTCACTACAATATTTCCGACATTACTAGAGGGTAAATAATAGGCCATATCAAAATAATCCAAATGGTATGATATAGACCATCAAGGTATTGATAAAAATCATTAATTCTAATGGTATCTACCATGTCAAAAATCTCAAGTGATTTAATGCAATAATACGAAGAAAGAAGGTTTGGTTCGAATATGGATAATGTGTCTAATGAGGTATCATCATCATTGTAAAATCCACCAAAATACCAGTAAAGAGTATTTATAGATTGTAGACTATTGATATATTGAATTAATTCATTTTTCTCATTTAGATAATTATTCCAATCAGCCATTAATAGATCTAAGGTAAGTATAGCAAAAAATGAGTTATCCATAGTAGCAATTTTAAAATATTCAGCTAGACTTCCATCATATGGCTGACCAATAAAACCGCTGGTAACAGGATTATAGCAGCTCCAAACGAAATCGATAGAATCTTGTATATCTATAAGATTCAAACTATCTAAAATATCTAAAGAAAGAATCGCATAACAATTTACTTCCAAAAGTGAGCTTAAATGATAATATTTCTTAGTAATATCGATATCTAAATACCTTCGAGCATAGTCATCCATAAACACATGCGAAGTAGAATTATAGTGCGCCATAATAAAGTGTTTCACATAAGTCTGATTAATCGTATTTAACCTTTCTATTTCATCTAATATCGCTAACGCATAATAGGTTGCCTGTAAGGAGGGGTGAAATATCTGAGGGAAATAGCCTTTTGAATCAAAATTGTCCATCTTTGTATCTAATATCTCGTTGATTAATCCCGAATGAATAGGAGGGGAAAGTGATGGTGATTTTCCTATTTCAGAGGGAAGAGGAGTATTTTTTATTGTATCTGTTATCACCCACACACTCAACACTAGTAGAAGAGTTCCAACTAACCAAATACAGCGATTTTGCCTATTTTTTTTACTCATTTCATTAGTGATATTTTTTAAATCTATTTAAAGAAAAAATGATTTCGATGGAACCTTATTTCTTCTTTTATAAGGAAAAAAAAAATATTAAATCTGGAATTCATGAACTTATATCGAAATTAGAAGAAGTGAATTAAATCTATTTTAAATTAACCTTTTTCCATCTTTCTAAGAATTTCTTGAAATCTTTTACACTTATTCCTAACGAAGTCTTCTTTTTTGATGATTCTTCTTTCTCAGAAGATTTCACTCAAAAGGATAATTCCCAATCAAAAGACGATTTTGGCTTTTCCACCTGAAGTAGAATAAGACCTTTAGTAATAAATCCAGATACTCCGACAAATTTCAGAATAACGCTTTAGATAAAAATAAAGAAGATATAAAAAAAATATAATTAAATTAAAGGTTTTAAATAGAAAATTCCTTTTTTATCCTCACATAATAATGGTGATTATATTTCACGAGGTAATAATCTTTTAAGTGTTTTATAAAATCATTAAGATATTTTTCAATTTCGAGCTTTTTGGGATATTGGCTGATTATCGTGTAGAATGTTTTGTTATGGTCAAATATTAAGATATGCAATAATTCATGAAATATTATATATTTTATAACCGGATATGGGAACAATTTTATTATTCTTCCCACATCTATCCTGTTGGACAGTATATCATATCTTCCTAACTCTATATCTTCATTTTCTTCTATCAATATCAAATAATTAGCAAATCTTATTTTCTGCATTTTTAATTTTCTTAATATATCATCCTTACGTGTCTGTTCTTGATGTATTTCAAAATTATATAATGAAATAGGAATGTATGACTTATCTGGGATAGATGCTTCATTTTCATTTATGACTTCATGTTTCAATTGTTGTAGATCGTTATTATTCAAATCTAAATTATTACATAATGTAATGGATGTATTATTAGATGTCCAACTGTTAAAAATACCTAACAATACGTCTTGTTCATAGCTTTTTTTTAATAAAGCAGAATTCATAAAGAAAGCACTTTTTATTTACTATTTTAGGTAGTTTAATAATTAATGTTATGAGTATATTTAAAGAAAAATATGAAGAATACTGAAAGGCAATCTATGGAACTTCTAATGAACTTGAAAAGGGGTATGAACAATTAAAGAGCAAAGGTATAATAAAAAGATAAATACTTTTTTAAATGGGTTACAATAAATTAGATTGATATCGTGCTTTATATGTTATATGGGATCATCTTTTTTCCCTTAATATCATCATTACTGCCAGAGATGATTTTTCTATTAATATGGAGTTTTATACTTACCACAATTATACTGC
>CAYSZJ010000007.1:0-58203 GCA_964435435.1 uncultured archaeon | reverse complement strand
AAGGATTGGGACACCAGATAATTGCGCCATTAATTATTCACTTTTCAATTGTTATTTTTTTGTTTTGATTTATATAGATCTCTAAGTCATAAAATTAAAAAAGTTTACGAAAATTAATTAAAACTTCAGTGAGTATGATAATGAAAGCTGAAATTAATAAAATTATGATACCAAATATTTTTCGTTATAAAAAATAAATCAATAATTTTAAAAGAGAAATCTCATAGAATCACCGGGATATTATAAAAGAGTTTAAACCTATAAAAAATGAACTTGTATTAACATATTTATTAATAGAAATGGAACAGTTAAATATGATGAAAATGAGAGCAAAAAGTTTTGTGGAGATTTTATAATTGCTGTAATCGTATTAAGATTTCCAAACGACTATCGAAAATTCATTAATCGTTATTCGATGATAAGAATCAATTATTCAATATGAAATGGTAGATGTTTAATTGAGTGAAATTCCTAAAATTTTTAACCACTTTTATTGAGATATTTTTTTAACAAGCTTTTTTTTACTAAGATAATATATCTATAATTTCTTCTATTATAATCTCTTTTTTCTTTTGATCAATTATTTTATCAATAGGAAATGTTGATAAAATAAATATTCCTGAAATTCCAATCAAAATACTAGAGATAATTATAAGTGTTTCAACAGTTATTATACCGAAATATAAGATTCCTAAAGGAATATAAAGTGTACTTGCTATTGAGGAAGAAGTCTGAAGAAATTGATATTTAAATGTTCTATATTTGCCTTTATTAGAAAAATCTGTTATTAAAGATGTATAAGCTACAGTAATGATATATCCTATAATAGAAAGAAAAGAGTTTAAAATCATAAACATTGGAAAATTAGAAATTGTTATTGGAAATAACAAAGTAGCATATAAATAGACAAAAATAACCATTACTTTTTTTTCATTATATTTTTTACATAGAAGATTTGCTATATAAAGTCCAAAAATAGAACATAAAATAAACACAAAATAAAGAGAAGTATATATTCTGAATCCGGTTTCATTGAATTTGTCAAAAATCCAGGAACTTAAAGGATATGAAATTAATAAATCTGATGTCGCTAATATGCATGAGAAGTATATAACACCCATTAAAATAATCTCATATCTATTAAGGTTGAATTCAAAATTATTAATTGATTTGTTTTCGATATTTATGTTTTCATTAAAAAATTGAACTTTCTTAGTAAGAATACCGACTACTATAATAATTGGAAGTGAAAAAACCCATCCTATGATAAAAAACATATTCCAAAATTTTAACGAGTTAATATTTAATACATTAAAATTAAAAATTAGAGAGACTCCTAAATATCCAACTATTGTAGCTGTATTAACTAGTAAAATAAGAGTTAATTTAATATTCTTCGATTCTTTAACCGCACTTAAAAATAAACTACTCATTCCTGTTTTTATTAATGATTTAGAGAAAAAGTAAATAAACACAAAAATTCCATATAGCAGTAGTATTTCTTTAAAAAAAATGAAAATTAGAAAGCTACTACATAGTGTAATACACGAAAGATAAATAATCATTTTGCTTTGGATTTCTTTTTTTATATACTTATCATAGAGAAAACCTAAAAGTGGAGTTACAAAAAGAGTTAAATAAGTTAAACCTTGTATAAAAGACAATTCAACACGATTAACATTTAATATGTTTAAGTAATATAAAGGAATATAAATGATGAAAAGGGCATCAAATATGCTAATTGTATAATAAATCATAAAAAACGCAAAATAAATTCTATTTTTACTTAGACTCATGGCAATATTAAATAAACTTTAGTTGAAAATAATTTGAAAATTATAAATTTAAAACCCAGATTATTTTTTCTTATAAAAGAAATGAATATTAAGGCTCGATTTTTCAATTAAATTTTAGAATAATACTAATGACAATATAGAAAGAAAAATTAAAAAAATAGAAATTAAAAAAGTAGGATTATACAATATTATGATTATAGCTTATTAATACTAATTGTCATACCGCCATCAAGGATGATATTCTGCCCTGTTATATAATCTGCTGCTGGTGAGGCTAAGAATAAAGCTACATCAGCAATTTGTTTACTTTCTCCAATTTTATCAAGCGGAAGTTTGATATTTCTTAATTTAATCCATTCCCTAATAAAATTTTCATCATTATTATACATTGGTGTTAGAAAAATCCCTGGACATATTGCATTAACAGTTATATTACTTGGACCTAATTCAAGTGCCCATAGTTTTGTAAAAGCAATGAGAGCTGCTTTACTGACGCTATAAATACCAATAAAAGGATTTAGACCACATTGTGTTCCAGCACAAGAAGTTATATTAATTATTTTCCCAGCAACTGGAGTAAATTTCTGTTTTTTCATCTTTTTATAAAAATTTCTTGTTACATTCCATGCTCCCTTAACATTTACTTCCATAACTCTGTCGTAATCTTTAGTTTTAGTTTTCAAAGAAGAAGTGCCTCCTCCTACACCTGCATTGTTCACTAATACAAATACATTATCAAATTTGTTAAAAACTTTTTTACTCATTTCAAAAACTTGCTTTTCATTAGTGATATCTGCCTTTACAGTTAACACATCAACTTCATATGATTTTAAAATTAATTCTCTAGTTTCTTCAATACCTTCAAGGTTTATATCATTTAAAACTAAATTGGAACCATAACTAGCAAATGCAATTGCTATTTCACGCCCAAAACCACTCCCTGCTCCAGTAACTAAGGTAACTTTTTCTTTTAATAATTCAATATTTCTCATTTTTGTACCAATTTAAAAAAATTTTTAAATTTTTATCTATCAAGAAGACCTTTATTCTTTTTATAAAGACCAAGTAATTTCATAGCAGTTGGTGTTTCAAAGCTTATATCTACATCAATCACTGCTGGTTTTTTTGAATCAATGGCACGTTGCAATGCTGGTTTTATATCTTCAGGTTTACTTATCTTCTCTACATAGCATCCAAAACCTCGAGCAATTTCGGCATAATTTATTGGTGGAAAATCTACATCACAGTATCTTTTTCCCAAGTTAAGTTTTTGATTTGACTTTATCATACCCCATGCGCAATTATTTCCAATAATTACGATTATAGGAAGATCCAATCTCACAGCAGTTTCTAATTCTTGTACAGTAAACATAAAGCTACCATCTCCTGTTATACATACTACAATTTTATCTGGTTTAGCTATTTTAACTCCAATAGCATAAGGGATTCCTGTTCCTAAATGACCCATTGACACAGAACGGAAGAAACTTCTTGGTGGACGATTTTTAATATTAATTAGATCCATTGTGAAAACAAAGATATCACCACCATCAATTACTAGCTGAATATCAGGAGGGAAAAAATCTAAAACTTCAAATAATAGTCTATGAGGTTTCATAGGTAACTTTTTTGATTTTAGTATTTTTTGGATTTGTAAATCATCTTGTTTTCTAATCTCTTGTAAATAATCGTTCCATTCAGACCATTCCGAAATTTTTTCTTTAGGTAGACTTTCTTCCATCTCTTTTAATAGTTGTTGGATAACAACTTTAGCATCTCCAATAATACTCACGTCAACGGGTCTATTTTTACCTATTTCTTTGGGATCGATATCGACTTGAATAATTTTTTGAGTTTGGTCCCAAATCGGTGGAGCACCATAAAATAATGTGTAATTCCAGCTACAACCAAGAGATAAAATTAGATCTGCTTCAGAGGCTGCATTTCTATAAGCACTAGCGGTCAATTTAGAACCTATAAATGTTTTTTTATCTTTTCCAATTGTACCAACACCATTAAAGGATGTTGCTGTGGGTATTACATAAGTCTCAGATAATTTTTGTAAATCATCATGGCCTTCAGAAGCATTAACACCGCCTCCAGCTATAATTATTGGCTTTTTTGCTGTCTTTAAAACATTAATAGCTCTTCTTATTTCCTCTGGATTGCCAGCAGGTCGAAAAATGGCTCGATACTGACTTGGATCTATAATATTTTTCATATCCTCTTCACTTGCATTTCTTAATAACGCCGTCTCTCTTAATTCAAGAAAAACCGGACCTTTTCTCCCAGACATGGCTGTTTTAATGCATCTTTGTATTGCATGTGGTATCTCATATGGATATTCTACAGAAATTTGTAATTTTGTTATTGGTTTCATTAAAGCCATTTGATCAAGTCCTCCTTGTAAAATCCCTGTATCATCAAACATTCTTGCAATTTGAGCACCAATAACTAACACTGGTATTGAATCGGCATTTGCAGCTGCAACTGCTGGAACTAAATGAGTTACACCGGGTCCAGCTGTACCCATACATACTCCAATTTCCCCTGTTGCACGTGCCCAAACATCAGCCATGTGACCAGCGGCTTGCTCATGTCTCACCATTATAGTGTCAATTCCCTCTTCTCTCCCCCATCGTTCAATAGCATCATAGATGCTTAATAATTCTCCACCAACTATACCGAAGATTTTAGAAACACCTTCCTTTAAAAGGCATTTAACGACTAAATCGCCACCATCCAAAGTTTGTTTTGACATATTAAAAAATTATTAAAAATACAAGATAAATTTTGGTAAAACACTAAAATTATTTAAAAAAGAGAAGATCATTAAAAAGAAATTAATTCTAAATAAAAACCAAGAGCTTCTTTAGTATCTAAATAATCAAATTTTACTTTACCATATTTTCCGGTTTGAATAACATTAATATCATATTCATTTTTAAAATATTCGATAAATTCATCTGCATTTTTTATATATATTCCTAAGTGATGGATTCCTTCTTTTCCTTCTTTAAGAAATTCTGAGTATAAATGATCTCCAATTGATTCAACTAATTCAATGACTTCAAATTGCTTTCCTCCAAAATTTTGCATGATTTTTTTCATTTTGAATGTAGCTTTTTTTCCTTTATATAAAACAGTATTAGTTTGTTCCACTAAATTTAATTTATCTTTAAAATTCAATAAATCACCAAGGTATTTAGAGGATTTCTCAATATCTCTTACTATTATTCCAATTTGATCAAATTTTTCTAATTTAAGAACTGTCATATCAAATCTATTAATGTATTTAATTTATTATTTTACTCGTTCAGCGAAATCAAGTTCGCCCGTTGGTTTTTTTAATGGAAAGTATCCTTTTAGAATCATAGATTTTAACTGTTCTGCTAATAATATAGCCCCATATCTGTCTGATTGTCTTAAAACAATTGGGATCTCATGATCTTCAAATTTAATAGTTTTTAGATCCAATTTAAATGCTTCTGGGCATATTCTTGCACAATTTCCACAATTAAAACAACGGGAACGATCTATTGCTGTGATTTTACCATTTCTAATAATAAACGCGTTTGTAGGACAATTACCTATGACATCACAGTTTTTACAGTTATTACAAGCAGATAGAACAAATTTAATAAGAAAATTATTATCCCATACATCACCATAAGTAATTTCACCAACTTTTTCTCTTCCTACAAGACTTAATATTGTTAAAGGAACTTCATTATCAGATTTTACTATGTTATGAAAGATCCTCTCATTAAGAATTGGAATAGGAACTGCAATACTACAAATTGGCTCTAATCCATATGAAGTTTTAAAAGCACCCATATATTCTGGTTTCATGCCCAACATTGGTGCTATTGCCATCATGTTTGGTTTTGCTATGTAATTTCTAGTACCTGGGCCTATAAGATAACCAATATTACCATTAACAAGTATAGGCATTCCAACGCCAAATGTTTCAAATTCAGGATCGTTTTGAAAAGGATTTAAGGCACCACAACCAGAAAAGGTGATCTCTGTTTTATTAGGTTCAAAAGGGAGGCATGAAAATATTGTATCTACTGTATATGATTCACAATTAATCATTGCATTATAATTTTTAATAGCTTGCCTTGTACCCATTAATTTAGCGAATTGCATATCTTCTAATGTCATTTCCTTTTCAATATTTTCACCCTCAGAACTTTTTGCGACAATTTCTAGAGATCTTCCCTCAACTATTTCTCTAAAAAGAGAACCTCCGGAATAATTATCTATGGTTTTACTTTGAGCAGTTCCATATATAATTAAATCTACTATGCCTAAATATTCATTTGGGCATGGCCCTGGAAAAGCAGGTATCCCATTTATATCAACTTCTGTAAATTTTCTCATAGTTTTTGGAGGGGAAAGTCGGAAGGAAAATATCCCCATTATTCCGCTCATAAGTGCTTTAGTAGCGGTTGTGACGATATCAATATCTTCAAATTGAACTTTTTCGCCTTCACTAATAAGATCTATTAGTTCTTGGACAGTTAATACAATAGCAGTACCTTTTTCTATTTTTTTTTTTATTTCGGAGAGTTTTCTTTTTTTAATCATGAGAAACCCTCATTTTTTTAAAAGAATAACTTTTTTAATATTTATTTATAATAAAATTTTTTTATTTTATGATATCCTAAAATAATTATATAATATTGAGCTAATCTTAAGAGGTAATTATCCCTTTGTCATATTTTGAATCAAGGTTACCTGTAAATATTGAAGATTTTAAAAATATTAAAAATTGTTTAAATTTTTGTGAGAGATTAGGTATAAAGAATGTAATAATAGAGCCTATAAATCATATAAAAAAAATTCCTTTAGACACTAAGAAAGAAATAGAAAAGCAGACAAACATAAATGTTTTTTATCGAATTAATTTAAAAATAACTAATATTGGAAATTTTAAAAAAGAAATAAATAATTATAATAATTTTTCTGATGTTATATCGGTTGAATCATTAAATAAGGAGGTACTATTACATGCTGCTAAAGATTCAAGAGTAGGAATTGTCTCTTTTTCTGATCCAGAAATAATAAAAAAACTTTCTACTGGGATTATTTCCTTATCTAAACAAAATAATTCATTTATAGAATTCTCATTAGCTCCGATTATGGTGAGTAATAAGAAAATACAATCCAAAAATTTTAGATATTTATATAGATTTACCCAATTAGCTATTAAGTCAAAAGCGAATTTTATTATAAGCGGAAATTTTAATAATATATTTGATTATCGCCATCCTAGAGCTTTAATAAGCATCTGCAATTCACTTTTGGAAATTCCACTAGAAATAGCAAAAAAAGCTTTCGGTCTAAATCCAAAATTATTGTTAGAAGAAATACGAAAACATAAAGAAGATGCCAATGATTCAGGAGTGAGATTAATTTCGGGAGGGATGAATCATAGTTAAAAAAGAAAGGCAAAGATATGTCCTGTTTGATATAATTAAAGAGGATAGCTTAATACTAAAGCAAAATAATATGTTAAAGGCTATTTGGCAATCAATATGGCGATATTTTGGCATAAAAGGAGCCAATAAAATTGGATTATGGTTGGTAGAACTTAACTTAGAAAAAAATTATGGGATTATAAGATGCTCTCATGAAACTAAAGAAATTATAATTTCAGCATTAACACTTATAAGTGATATAAATGGGAAAAGAGTAATTTTCTCTCCTTTAAAAACTTCTGGAACTATAAAATCAATAAAGAAGCACTTAGAAATATAAGAGAAGAATAATAAGATTATTTAAATGAAAAGATTAATATGAAATATGATATCAAAAATAACAAAGGCCTATATTCAACATATTGGTGAATTCCCTAAAAAAGCTTTAAATATTTCTCTAAATGAATTAAAAAGTTTAGAGAATTGCAAGTATCTGTTAGTTATTCATTCAATTACAGAAGAATCTTTAAGAATAACTATATATCCCGTAAATAGACAAAGTATTATAAAAATAACTTTATTTGGGGGGAATTTATCAAATAAAATTTTTAAAAAAGTTACTAAAATTCTTCAAAAATTTCAAGTTATCCATACATCAGGATTTTTAAAAATAGAAAAACAATTATTTTTTGAATGTTATTTGAATTTAAGTTTAGCTGAGGAAAAAAGCAAGGATTTAAAAGCATCTTTAGACAACATTAAAAATATATTCAAAGAAATAAAAATTGAGGAAATTGGATTAAAAATTATTTGAGACAATTGAGTATGAATCCTTGGAAAGTGTTTTTAAAATTTTCTGATGAAACTGATAAAATACTTGAATTATTTGATGCTAAATCCTATTTTGGGGGATATTTAAAAATAAAAAGAAGTTATTTTAATGCTCTTACAAAAGCTATTAAAATGACTAAAAAATATTTTACTAAGAGGGCAATTGAAAAAGTTGTAGGACCTGATCAAGATGATTGGACATTAAATCCTTGGATGCTTTTAATTGTTAAAGATAATGAAAAGAAAAAACCCTTTTGGTTTTTTATTAAAAGAGAAAAAGATTTATCGGGAATTTTAGTAGCAATAGGTCCTAGACCATTTGCAGAATATAACAATAAAAATATGCAAGAAGCGAAAAGAGAAATTATGCGCTTAATTAATTATATCATTGCTTATTTGAATAAATTCAACTGTGCAATTTTCCTTCCAAATTTCTTACCTTGAATTGAGAAAGTATCATTGAAAATTTTATCTTTATTTAATTAGATTTATTAATTTACAAATTTATTTTTTTTGAAGAAAGCAAGGAAAATTATCATTTTCATTGTTTTATTATAATTACATACGAAATTTAAAAAACAACTTTTAATTATCAATTTTAATATTAGGTAAAAGTAAAAATAGAAAAACTTAATAATAAACGACTTAAAAACCTTGAAGAAGTTAACTCTTAATTTACTAATTTATATCATATTAGCAAATGCGTCCTTAATTTCATTTCTATTTATTGTAGATGGTTATGGGTTAACGGAAGAAATTACCCCCGAATTTGGAGAGGCTCCTGTTATTGATGGGTATATTGACGATTCTATTAAGGAATGGAATAAAGCTACAAAAGTTCAGATTAATTTAACAGGATTGCCAATAAAATTCTGGGTTATGCAAAATGATGATAATCTTTTTCTCTCTGTACAATTTGATATAGAAATCAATGATCATAGCGTTAATGAATTTATAGGAATATTGATATCAAATAGTTCCTCTAAAGATTTAGAAGATTTTATTGATGCCAAAATCATTCAATTTACTGATATTTTTAATGCTTCCTTTGATTACCTTGATTATAATATTAATGAAAGTGTATTTATGAATGATATAATTTATCATGGTGAGGGATCCGCTAAACTTGAAGGGGTCACATCAACTTATGAGTTTTCAATTCCAATTGATAGTTCTAATGAAGATAAAGAAGATGTAATGTTGAATTATGGAACGACATATGCATTCAACATAACTTACGGAGATATTGCTTCGTATCCTGATGGGATTAAAAAAAGTGAAATTGTTCTAATAACCATCAATTCACCTCCTCTCAAAAAAGAGCCGTTCATAAATTTAACGCTTTTTATCTTATCTATCATTATTTTTAGTATTCTTGGGTTATTATATGGGTTTTATGTTTATAGAATCTTTAAATTAAAGGAAAAAATAGAAAGAATAAGACGCTAAAATGTCAAAAATTGCAAAACATCCAAGTAAAGAAATAGAAGAAAAATACAAAACTGATGAACAATTTGCATATAGAACTGTTATAATTTCAGCAATTTTGGGGGGTATTTTTTACGTTATATCGCTCTTTCTTAATATGGGAATCATATCAATGTTTATTGATAAAAATCCTATTATTAATATTGTTGAAATAGCAGTTCAAGTGTTGGTTGTTCTTCTATTTTTTTTGTTTATGTTGACTAGTATGGGGAATTATAAAGAATTAACAGGTAAGCCATTAGATTGGAAAGAATTATTATTACTCTTTGGATTTTCTATAGGACAAACTCTTCTAAATCTATGGACCTTCTTTTTTACAATTTTGGGGCTTATTTTAATTCTCATTTATTTGTATTTAGTCCAAGAAAATTAAGAACAAAATGGTAAAGAAATTTATATTTATAGGGCATAGAGGGACTAGAACTAATTTTGACGAGAATACATTAGTTGCTTTTGATAAGGCAATTGAATATGGAGCAGACTATATTGAATTTGATGTTAGGAAGACTAAAGATGAGAAATTTGTTATAATGCATGATTCATCTTTAGAAAGAACTACAAATGGCTTAGGCTTATTAAATAATTTCACTTTCAATGAAATTAGAAGATTAAAAACAAATCTCAATCGTTCTCACATCCCATCTCTATTTGAAATTTTGAATAAGTTAAGAGGAAAAACAAAATTTATGATTGAGTTAAAAGAAGAAGGTTTAAAAGAAGGCATCCCGAAACTAATAGAAAAAACTAGGTTATTTGATGATGTAATTTTTAGCGGAAGGGATTTAAGTGATTTAGAATTTATAAAAAACAATTATTTTCAAAGTAAGGTGTGTTATAATATAACTAAAGGTGTTGGATTGAAAATTTCAGAATTTTTAAAATTAGGTAATAAAAAGGTACTATACTTCAAACCTGATTTGATTAGTTTAAGATCTGATTTGATATCTAAGGAATTCATTAATATTAGTCATAAGAACGGGATTTTAGCATTAGCATGGGATTTTCTTAAATTTGAGGATCCCTTGAGTAAAATTGAAATATTAATAAAATTAGGAATAGATGGAATTTTATTCGATAATTATGAGAATATCTTAAATATAAAAAATTGGATTAATTCCTTTTAATCTTTAAATTTTGAAGATCCAGAAGGAAGATATAAAATAATCTCATCAATGGATAATAAATTAGCCCACTTTTTTAATTCTTTATTTACATTTTTAAGATAATATGACTTTATTTTTTTCGCGAGTTTACCTTTCGTTAAGCCACTCAATTTTGAGGGTATTAGTGTAATAAATGTGTTTATTTGCTTCTTTATTGCCGGTACAGGACCACAGACAATTTTAGGATAGAAAATTTTATCCTCTGTATTTGAACTAGATTCTATTTCATTAAATTTTAATCCAATAGCGAGTTCTGTTTTTCCATTTTTGATAATATTTTTTTTCCCAGAAATTATAAAAGAGCCTTTTTGTAAATATTCACCTGATGGAGGATTTTTTGAAATTTGGTTTGGTTTTACATTGAAAACATCAACTATACCCCAATTTTCTTTCCAAGCTCGTGAATAACTAGCAACAAAATCTGCAGTTTCTTTTATGGTCGTTTGAGGAATTTCTTTATTTTCTTGATTTTTAATAATAGTTAATGGAGAACCTGGGAAATTCGTGTGAAATACCAGATCGGATCTATCTATATACTTTTTGAATATTATTTCATTAGATATTGCATCTTTTCCTCCAATAATTAAAAATCCATCAGAAGAGATAAACCATCTGAATTTTTCGTACCACTTTTTCTTAGGTTTCTTGATTAGGAAATTAATTTCTGTTTCTAATGATTCTTTCTCAAGCTTGAATTTTTCGATATTTTTTTTGGTCTTTTCAATAGCTAATATTGTTCCAGATATTTTTTTTTCGGCTTTTTTTCCTTTAGAATAGATAAGATTAGCATTTTCTCCAATAGTTTCTTTTAAATCAAAATATACTTCATTACCATTAACATTAAGTAAGACATGATTAGTAGAAAGAATGATTTTTTCAAAATATTCGGTTCCTTCTAAATTTTCCTCCTTAGCGTTTCGAAATTTGTTATTAATCTCTTCCCAAGAAAATCCCTTCTTTCTTGCATTATTTATTACTGAAATTATTTTTTCAAACTTATTGAAATTAGCATATATAAAATCTCCTATTTCATAATAGGTTTTTTTTTTCTCTTTAAGCTCTTTAAGATAATTAGTTTGATTTTTTAAGATTTTTTCTTGACTTCTGATTAAATCATCAATTTTTTTATCTTTTGGAGTTTTTATATCTTTAATATCTATTTTTGAAAAAAAATCATCAACTGCTTCATTAAATGAATTAAAATGCTTTTTTTCATAATCTTTTAAAATTTTGATTTCGAAAGGCAATACAGAAATTTCTTGTCCGTGTTTGTCAATTATAATGTGAGCATTTATCTGACCGAATAATAATTGATTTCTTAATTTTCTAAAAGCTTCAAATAGTTTATCATATTCATCCTTTTTAATCTCATTACTAGGAGTCTTCTTATTTATATTACTTTGGAAGCATGATTCTTCACTATATAGTCCTGAAAGGTGTATTTTTCTTGATATATCTCTTACGATTTCATTAGTGGAGTTTTTAAATAATTCTATAAATTCTTCTTTGTTTATAGTTAAGAAATCTCTTCCATGAGATTTAGGATAGATATATTCTCTTTTAGCAAGAATATTTCTATCCTTGAATTTTTTATATTTTTTTGCAATTATTATTATGTTATTTTCATCTAATAATAAGAAATTTCCTTTGTTGAATAATTCAATAACAAATTTCCAAGGACCAGTCTCAAGATTACTCAACTCTATTATGATGATTCTATCAAATTTATATTGAGAGATCCTTAAAATTCTCCTGTTTTTTAGTAATTTTCTAAAAGATCTAATATATTGACTAGGATAATCAGGTATTGGGTAATCATATTCAGTTAGGTTGATACGAGCATCTTTTTTTATAATTAGATTTTTTTTTCCGAAATCAGTTTTTAATTTTAATATTAATAAATCTTCAATTTCATAAATATTAGAGATTATGCTATTAACCAAGATAGCATTCAATTCTTTAACAATAGCGAAAACATCAAAATTGGAAAATTCTTTAGTTGGTTTAATCATACTTTAGCTATTTTTTAGTATATTAACATATATAATTATTTTTATAATAAATAATATTTATATTAATAATTATGGGAAAGCATAAGAAGGTAGATATTAAAAAAAGGAGAAAAAAGTTATTAAAGGAGAGAAGGAAAGAATTTCAAAAAAAAGATATTAAAATAGAGAAAAAGATTACAAATGAATTAGATGTTCGATTAGAAAAAGAAACAAAATTATATTGGATGCGTGCTATAACTGGTGTGTTAAGTGCTTTTATAGGGAGATTGATATTCGGATTTATAGGGTGGTTCTTATTTATATGGATGCTAGTATGGTGGTTTTTATTTCCCTTTATTGTAAGTTTTTTAATATTTAAATTTGAATATGATAAGGAAGATTGGACTTGGAAAAATATTATTTTACCTGGAATTGGTATTTTTTTCTTTTTATTTATGATAGTAAGCGTTTTTATTCATACACTGCTGAAATTTATACCTACTTTCTCCTCTATACTTGAACTCTTCATTTAAAACTATTAAAGTATAAATTATAAGTGAATTGTCTGTTTTACTTTTTTCTCTTTTTTTTCTTTAGAAGTAAACACAATTTCTTCCAACTTATATATGCGTTCACAATAAACACATTGAATTTTTAAAGGTTTTTCTTCTAAAACTAAGAATTCAGTATCAATTGGTTCATCTGAATTTGAAATACAAGTTTGATTAACACATAGAATTAATTTTTTTATTGTCTTGGGGAGTTTCACTTTTTTCTTTTCAATTACTTTATAGTTCTCAATTAATGAGATAGTTGCATTAGGTGATAATATAGAAATTTGTTGCATCTGTGTTTTGTTTAGAAAAACATTTTCAATTTTAATAATATCTTTAGTTTGAAATTTTTTTGAGGAAACATTAACACCTATAGTCATTAAGTTCTTAGATTCATCGAGACCTGTAAGGTTAAGAATCGTTAAAGCATATCCAGCATCAATATGATCAATAACAGTCCCTTTCGAAATTTTGTCTATTTTTAATTTTTCTTCTAACATTTTCATAAATAAAATTCTCTTAATTGATAAAATTTTTGAAATGTTTGTAATAACACAATTTTATTTATACCAGAAAAATTGAAATGAAAAATAAAATTGTTGATAAAGTGAAATTATACGATAAATTATCATCAATTTCTAAATCCAAATAATCTATTAAACCAATAATAAGAGTACCAATAGCAGGAATCAGGAATAAAAAAAAGATATTTTGGTCATAAAAGTTCCTCAACAGCAATAATATAATAATTCCAGAGATAAAAGCAGTAATAATCCCCGCATATAAACCTTCATAAGTTTTATTTGTACTTCGAATTTTTTTTTTTCCAATATATTTTCCAATTAAATTGGACGCTATATCTCCAAAAATTGCCATTGTCATTGATGTACAAATTATTAAGGGTCCAAGTGGTTGGATATAACCAAAAAGAATAATTGTCGAAAAGCAGCTAATACTCATAGAGATTTGAGGACCTAACCTCATATATAATTCTTTTTCACGTAATAATTGATTAATAGGCTTCAATGGATAATATTTAGGCATCAAAATTCTTATAAAATCTGCAGTTAATAACCCTATCAATGAGATTCCTACTAAAAAAATAACTAAATTTTGAGTAAACACCATAGTATCTCCCCTAATATATAGCATTTTTGATTGAAATTGTGGAAAAAGTTCCAAAAAATAAACGAAAAAATCTTGAATTAAAAACCCAAGGGTGAAATAAAATAAAATTATACCTAAAACAACTAAATGTGTTAGTTTCCTATAAATTTCATACTTTAGTGGTAATTCAGATTTATATGGTTTTATTTTTCCGTTTATTAAATTTCTTCCTTTAATTCTCATTTTTTCGCGAAAAACCAATAGAAAAAACAATGGAAAGAATATAAAAATAAAAATAATTATTAAAATATCAAAAGGAAAAGCTACAAAATCATGACCCAAAGGATCAATATTGTATATAATAAACAGATAAAACGTAAGTGCTATAAGGAATACAAGTGTGACAAATAAGTTATTAATATATGCTCCTTTTTCCCCTTTTTTTTTTGCTAAATAAGTGATATAAAAGAGCATTATCCCATAAAAATACATTATGCAAAAAATAAGGAGTGAAACTATATTCAATTATTACCGTTCTCACAAAGCTTTAATATTTAAAATAATCCTTTATTTTAAGATTTTATTTAACTATAAAAAAAAAATATTGATTAAAATTGAGATTCATCAATATTAGGCATTTCTCGTGATGATAAAGCTTTTTGAATTTCTTCTGAAGATAATTCATAATCCTCCAATTCTCCAGACATGTATTGTTTATAAGCTAGTAAATCAAAAAATCCATGACCGCTGAAATTAAAAAGGATGACCTTCTTTTCATTGTTTTCTTTAGCTTTTAGTGCTTGATCAACCGCTTCCTTTATTGCATGAGCAGCTTCAGGAGCAGGAAGGATCCCCTCAGCTTTAGTAAAGAGAAGCCCTGACTTTATAACTTCTGTTTGATGATGCATAGTTGCAGAGATAACTTTGTTATTATTAAGAATTGAAATTATTGGAGCCATTCCATGATACCTCAAACCTCCAGCATGAATTGGACTTGGAATAAATGAATGTCCTAAGGTATGCATTTTTACAATTGGACCTTTCATAGAAGTATCTCCAAAATCCCATCGATATTGTCCTTTACAAACGCTAGGACAAGCTCGTGGTTCTACACCAATTATTTCAAGATCTGGAAGTTTACCATGTAATTTGTCTTTAACAAAAGGGATCATTAACCCCGAAAAATTAGATCCACCTCCCATGCATCCAATTATTATATCAGGTTTAGTTATGCCGACTTTTGCTAATTGTAATTTTGCTTCTTGACCTACAATAGTCTGATGCAAGAGTACAAAGTTTACAACACTTCCAAGAGAATATTTTATTTTTTCACTTTTTAGACTATGTTCTAATGCTTCAGATATAGCGATTCCTAAACTACCAGGATGTTCTGGATCCTTTTCAAGAAATTGTTTTCCTGATTCGGTAAACTTCGAAGGGCTTGCATGCACTTTAGCATTGTAAGCTTCCATCAAAATCTTTCTACCTGGTTTTTGAAAAAAACTGACTCTTACCATATAGACAGTACATTTCAATCCAAATAAATTACATCCATAAGATAACCCAGAACCCCATTGTCCGGCTCCTGTTTCTGTAACTAGTTCTTCAAGCCCTTCTTTTTTCGCATAATATGCTTGTGTTATTGCTGTGTTTGGTTTGTGAGAACCTGTAGGGGAATATGATTCATTCTTATAAAAAATTTTTATATCATCACCTTCTATTCCTAATGACTTTTCTAATCCTAAAGCACGATGAAGAGGACTTGGTCTATAAGATCTAGCAAAAATTTCCCTCAAATCCTTTGGAATTGGAATTGTTGGTTCTTGAGATATTTCTTGCATTACACATTCTTTTGGAAATATTGCCAGCGCCATTTCTGGGGGTGCTGGTTTTCCATCCATTGGATTTACTAAGGGCGTCATAGGAGAGGGTAAATCTGGTAAAATATTTACCCACTCTTTCGGTACTTCATTCGGTTGTAATAAAACTCTTCCATTAAAATAATCTACCATTTTATTTCCCATAATCTGTTCATATTTTTTTTAAAGTGTTTCATTAAAATATTGGAAATCAATAAAATTAATGCGCAATTAAGGGAGATTTTAATATTAAAAAACCAAAATATTAAAATGAAAAAATGAGAATATTAGTTTGGCTTAATCCTATGCATATGGCTCTATTGCCGCCACCAAGGCCACTGCCAAGTAAAATATATTACAGTTGCCATAATCATAAACCAAAGTCTTACTTATTATTATGAAACTCTACAATATATCAACCTTTAAAAACTTGTTGAATATCTTGAAATATTTTCTGAAAAACCAGTTCGATCAAAAGTGTACTAAAAATCTAAACTCAAAAGATTGAATTAGAGATTATTAAAAAATAGTGAAAGAAATAACATTAATTAGCGTTCTTCAAAAATTTTGTATAGGTTCTTGGCGGCGATCCTCATTACCTTTACTGTCTTCATTAATGTATCAATAATTGTCCCCGCACAAACAATAACTAATCTACCGGCATTTGTAATGACAATATAACCATTTTCGGCTCGAACAATCACTTCACTTAAATCTTCTTGGAATAGAGTTTGAATAGTTGATCTTCCTGTCATCAATAAAGCACTAGCAAGTCCGCAAATTGATCACCATCAACATGATATTGGGGTAATGCAGAGAATGCTATTTGATACCCTTCGGAACTAACTAGAGCTATCGCCTCTATATCCGCATTTGATGTTATAAATGTGATTTGAGGGCTAATCTTTTCGATATCTTCTTGGTTAATTCCTAAATCCGACCCGAATTGTATAATTCTACACCAATACTGCTTTAAAATTTTAAACTTATATTATATTATTTATAATAATTATTTTTCTTAATATATTTTTATTAATATACTCTATTTTTAGTAAGAAAAATTTCAGATTTTTTACCTATCACATTATCTACTTGTTACATGTCCAAGCTGATTAAAAGTAAATTTTAATATTATATCAACTTAAAAATAATTAAACAACTACTTAAATTTATTTAAGTGTTGCGTAAGTAAGATTAATACGTAATATATATTAATTAAAGATCTAAGATTTATTATTAGAGTTAGATTATGATAACCACACGAGAATCTATAAATTATCAATTTTCTATAATATTCGGATATTCATCCCCAAATGATTTCATTACTGGAGATGTAATCGGTCCTGGAAGATTAACAAAACAAAAAGTTAATGAACTCTCCCTGGAAGTTATAAAATTTTTAACGATGTACAACGCAGTTTTAAGAGATTATACTGGGTCAGAAGTATTTAGTATTGAATTTGATTTATTTAATATTGATGAGAAAAGTGCTCGAACTAACATATTTCCAAAATCAATGATTTTAATTCCAGGTAAATTTAAAGATTGTGAAAGTTTATTGCTTGCTTTAAAACCAGAAACGGGATATTTGGATATACATAAATCCAGAACATCTATTGATAATATAAGCAAACTTTTTTATGAGGTTGAGGAGTTTACCGAGCGACCAGAACTTAAGGATGAAGAGAAGCAAAAGTTATATGATAAATTCGCCACTCGGTTTAGTAAAAAACTCTATGGAGATTTAATTGAAGATAAGTGGAATAAAAAATTAATTGGGATAAGCACGTCTCTCCCAACGGAAGAGAAAATGTTAACTACATATGGAAAAATTAAATCAAATATAGATATTCTATGGCATAAACAGCCTATTGAGATTAATTTATCGAATCATAAATTTGAAAAATTGAAGACTCTATTTGAAGGAAAGCAAGCAGTACAACACCTTAAATATTCAATATCCGAGCCAAGTGCTAATTTTATCGTTGATAAAACATTAAATCTTGGAACAAATCTTATTAATTTAGCAAATATTGGAACTTTAGATGAATCTCAGGATAAAATTATAATTTTTCTAATTAATCATATTAAAGATGATATTAAAGATGTCTTAGAACCCGAAACATCGCAATGGTTAATTCAAAATACGTATAAGATATTGTTAAAATTAGAGCGTTATTTGAATAAATTTTTAGAATATTCTAGGAATTTTCTAGCCTCTGGTGAGATTGGTGATCTTTCTGAAATATTAGAAAAATATATTCAATTTATTAACAATAAGGGAAAGTTAGAGAATGAGGATTTTAAGAATATTTGTCAAATAGCTTACAAATTCATCAATGATTCAGTAATAAAGAAAGATAATTTGAGAGTTATGGAATTAAGTTCTGTTTTTAATTATTTTTCAGAAATTACTAAAAATAGTCTTGGTTTGATACGCAAATCGCTCCCTAGATATCTATCAACGCGTCGATTAAAATATTTAACTTTTCGATTAATAGAAAACCTTAATAATAAATTCAATAATGAGCAAAAACCGGCAAAAATTTTAGGGTTGAGACTTATAGAGAAATTTAAAGAATATATTCTTAATAAAATTGAATTTAATTCAATATTGTTGAAAGATCTTGAATTTAATGAAGATCAACTTAAAGAAAAGTTTAAAAAATTAGTTAATAATAATATTGATTCGTTTTTTGTCCAAATTGGATTAAAAATAGAGGATTTAATATCCTTTGCTGAAATCCAAATGGAAAAAAATGTAAATTCAATAAAAATACATACAGAGAAGTTTAAGAAATTTTCAAGTGAATTACATTACTTATTAAGTTATATATTAAGACATTCTACGATCAATCGATATATAAAAGAAGAACCCGAAAAAGAATTAACTGATCCAGTTAGCTTTGCGAATAAATTTCATCGTTTTCTAGAAAAGCGTATAGGAGGTATTAATCTAGAATGGAAATCTTATGTACTAGATTGGATAAATGATTATGCAAAAAAGTTTTTCAAATTAGAGAACAATAAAGATTGGTCTTTAATTGAGATATATAATGATTTTATTAATTATTTAGAAGAACGAGAATTAAAAGAACAAAAACTTGAAAATTTTCTTGATTTTTTAGACAAGTATATAGCAAAAATCCCAAATGCTGAAGAAAAACGAGAATTACTTGAATTCTATAAGCATTATGAATATTGTATTAATATTAATATGGAATTTCCTAAATATGTGAAGAGCAAGATCAAACAAGAATTAAGTTTAATAAATGATCAAAAAGAGCAATTAATTCCTATAAAATATTTTGGCTTAAACGAAACAGAATCATTCTATAATTATATTAAAAAAAGGGACCTCAAATATTTTTCAAAACTAGTACCAAGACCTTTAACTCTGATTTTAAAACATATTTTAACAAATCAAGAAAAGGAACAATTTAAAGGAGAGCTTTTTCATGTAGTAAATTTCAAATTTTGGCATAATAATGCGCAATTTGAATTATCTGATAATTTTAAAGAAGTTTATAGAGAATGGATGAAATAATTATGATAAGTGGCATAAAAAGAAAGACAACAGCAATAGAAAGTACTTATAGATTTTTTCAAACAGTTGATTTAATAATATCTCATTTCAAAAGAGACGCCGATAAAACGAAAATTTTTGAATTAATTCGTCAAGATACAACATTTAAGGTTTTGTTAATAGCAACAGCGGCAATTCACATATATCATAATTTAGGGATTAGAGTTCAAGACATCATAGAAGGAGATAAATTTACTTTTGAATCTACAAAAAAATTGGAATTAACAGAAAAGGATATAATCATGGAAGAAGTAAATACTTTATTAAAAAACTCATTCTCTTTAGAAATAAACCTTCTTAACAAAATAATTGATTTAGAAATTAATTTTCTTTCTTTTTTAATTAAAGTAAGACAGAGAGAGGGCCAAGACTCTTATAAAGAGCAACTTCTTAAAGATATAGGGGTACAAATTGAACAAGAATTGCAGGAAATTACACTAAACTATCCTCCATTTTTTTTCTACGATTTAATAGGTGATTTAATTGGATTTACAAATGAAATTAAAAAAGAAATTTTAGAAGAAAGTTCAGCTCTTAAAGATGTTTCGATAGACTTAGAAAAAAAATTAGAATTCGAAGAAAAAGAAGATAAATTTATAGAATTAGCTACATTAGCCAGATTGATTAAGAAAATTCGCACAGATTTCGAATTTAAATCTTATAAGGAGTTACAAGTCGAGGCAATGCCTGTAAGAATGATTAAAAAGAAGGTTCTAGATTTTAATTTGAATCGATTTCCGATTTCTATTCCAGGGCTGAACGCCTTTATAGACGCGAATCATTTGAAAAAAAAATTAATTAAAAGGATAGAAGATGCCCTGAAAGAAAAAATTAATTATGAAGAATTTGAAAAGAAAATTCTTGATTTTTTAAAAATAGAATTAATTAAAAAACTAAAAGAACATCCAAATGATTTTATTTATTTTTTGGAATGTTTAAATGAAAGTAATTTTGATGATATTATTTATATGTTAAATAAATATGGTGTTTACAATATTTTATATTTGCTTAATATAGATGAAGATTTGACGGAGCAAGTAAAGCGAAATATGATTAGATATAACATAAAAAAACTGGACATCGTATCTCTAAATGATATTAGAAAAAAGTCTGTTATTGATAGAATTTTTATAAATGAATTAAAATTGAAGAATTATTCACATATTTTATTTCTTCTAGAATTTGATGACATTATCAACAAGATCACTAAGGATATCTTTTTTTATATAATGTCAAAGATATTGCGACAATTGAGTAGAATAATAGAATTATATTTCAAAGTTTCTAATGATAAATCATTATTTCTATTAGCATTGAAAAAAATATTTGAGACGACTGATTCAGAAGAATGGGTTAAAATTAAATTAGAAGAATTGATAATTGAGCGTATATTAAATAGACAAGAAGAATTAGTAATTATATTTAATGCAACTAATCAACCCTTTCTAGTTAATGGATTTATATTAGGGCGTTTAATGAATATTTCTTTAAAAGATGGAATTCAGGAATTAAAAGATAAAAATAGTCTTATTTATAAGGATATTGCACCTTTGAAACTAAAATCAGATTTGATCTCTCCTATTTCTTATTGTATTGGCTATGATATAATTCAAAGACTTGAGAATTTTGAGGAATCACGTAAAATTGAAGTAGAAAAAATAATTGAAGCTAAGGAAAAAGAAAAAGAAAAGAAAGCCAAGAAGTTTCGTGAAGAACAACAACTAAGCACCTTAAATTGGATTGAACGTAGAATTACAAGTTCACTTATGAGGATTAACAGCCCAGGTATTAATCCCAACCAATTATACTGGCAAGAGAAAGATACAAAAGCAGCTACTGAAAATATTAAACTCCATAGTGAATTAAAGGGAGATCCTTTTGATTTGATTTCTCAATATTTTAATTTTGCGGTTGAAAAGATCAAGACTTTTAATCCAGATATCAATTTACCTGATATTGTAAAAATTAAAAATATAATAAATGAAATTAGTGAAAATGTGTTAGCTAAAAGAATCAAAAACTTAGAAGAAAAAGGAACGCTCTTAAATGGTGAAAGATATGAAATTGCAAGTCAAATTGCTCAAATAATTGGTCGGTTATTAGATAAAGCGTTATATTCTAAGTTCAAAAATAGGTAAAAGTAGAGTTATTTTTTTTATTATAATTTTTTATTAAATAAGAAAGATATTAAAGGAATTATTATTTAATTTAATTAAAAATTAATTAGATAGCAGGAAAAACCCTTTATGACTTCATTAATATCATGGATTAAAAAAGAACTCGGGTACTTAAAAGAGTCTTTCATGGAAATTGTAAAAGGGTTTTTTATTTTCATTTTAGCATCTTCTGGGTTAGGATCTGCTTTATTTTTAAGGTATTTTGGGTATAATGGGACGGTTATAATTTTTGCTAGTATTGTAATTGAGGTTGTTTCTTTATTAGTATGTTATTTTCTATTTAAAGGATATCTAAAACAACCAGAAGAAAAAGAATCATCTAAACAAATAATTAATAAGAGCTAAAATTGAGTGCTCTTAGAAAAAATCTTCCCATGGTCTTTCATGAATACCATGAGAAATTAAATATTTTCTAATGTCTAACTTTAAAATATTCGGATCATACTCCCACGCTTCATTTTTATTAAATGATATGCATCTAAGATTTTTAAATTTTAAATTAGATTTAATCAGAAGTCCATACATAGCAACTTGAGGTAAGGAAAGTAAAAAATTACCTTCTGGTTTATAATCAATAACTTTAACCACATTATTTTCAATTTGGATCAAATCTATATGTCCTGTAAGATATATATCGTTCTTTTTTTTCCAAATTGGCACTTCTTTCGCAATTGAATCTTTATCATTAATTAAAATATATTTTAAAATAGGATCGTGTCCTGGGATCTTATTAAGATTTTCTTTAAAAAAATTATTATAAACGGCTTGGGCATATTTGGGAAGTTTTGAATTTAAATCAAGTTTTTTAACTTTTGAAGTTTGAACAAGTTTTTTGCTGAAACTTCTGATATAAGCACTTTTGAGCCCAGAAATTTTAAAACGTGAAACTCTAGGGAAAAGTTTTGAATTGAATATGTTATTCATACGTTTAGCATACTTTTCACTTAAGATTCTTTCAAAATATGTTTCAAGTTTTCTAAATTCGTACAAACGGGGATTAAGAATAGAGATTTTATTCCTATGGTGTTTATGATTCCAACTAAAAGAATATCGAATGTGTTGATGATAAAAATTTTGATGATAAAAGTCTTCTTTATTTAACATTAATCTTAGACACTCATGTTTATATTTAGGATAATAGAATAAATATAACTAAGAGATCTGATTTAATAAATTAATCATATTAACGATTTATTAATTTATTCAGAATTTCTGGATAAATTCACCAGTAATTTTTACTATTTAAACTAAAAATAAGCGGACCCGGCAGGATTCGAACCTGCGACTTTCGGATTAGAAGTCCGACGCCCTATTTACCTAGCTTTATAACTATAAAAACCACCAGGCTAGGCTACGAGTCCGCAATTTAGCTTATTGAGTTTAAAATATAAATAACTTAATTTGTATTAAGACTCAAATAATTAAAATTTTTCTCTTATTAGTATAATGATTTCGAATGTTAAAAACTATTATTAAGATATAATTAATCGCTTTCTGACATTTTGGATTTTAAAATTATCAAAGGTAAAAATGACTTTACCTTATTATTTTTCAATAAATTTTCCAGAACTTCAATTTAATAATTTAAAGCTTTGATTTTCAGATCAGCAACAACTAATTCTGATGTTGGTGAATATGATTTAACAATTTTAGAATTGAGTATTTTATCAATAATCCAATTGAATTTAGATAGATGAATCTCTAAATGTTTAATTGTATTTTCAAGCGGATTCGGTTTGTCAGAAATTTGATAGAAATGTAAAACACCTCCTGAATTTTTCATTAAATAGCAGCTAATATCGATGAAATCGATTGATTTCTCTGGTAAATTCATAATTATTCTATCTGCCCTGTGATTTAACGAGGTGCCTACTTTGTTCAATGGGTTGAGAATATGTTTTATATCCATCTGATAAGGTGTTATACTTCCTTTTAATTTATTTATCTTAATGTTTTTTTTAAGAAATTTAATAGCATTAGGATTTAAATCAAAAGCATGAATTTTTACATTATAATTTTTAGCAATTTGAATTGAAAAAGTTCCAACTCCAGCAAACATATCAATAATTACCTCGTTTTCTTCTACATTACTTGAGGTAATTCTTCGCCGTTCGAAAACTAATCTTGGAGAGAAGTATGTTTTTTTAATATCAAGCTTAAAAACACAACCATTTTCCTTATATATTGTTTCGGATTTATCTTCACCACACAAAAAAGCTAATGCTCTTAAGCGATACTCTCCCTTAATTTGACTTTTTTTCTCATAAACAGTTGTAATATTGTTGTTTACTTCTATTATCGCTTTAGCAATCTTTTTCTTGTAATCATTGAATTCTTTATCATTTATATGATTATACTTATCAAACTCAATTACAGCGATATGTCCAATAATATCATATGATTTTGGAATTAATTCTGAATATTTATGTAGAATTTTACCTTCTAATGCTTCCTCAAGTGATTTATATTTATACTTTACATTGGTTATTCCATCTTTAGAAATAATTTCAAAATCGATTTGATTACGTAATGTTTTGGTAATTTTATCAAGTAGAACTTGATTTTCAAATATTGGAAATAAAATGTAATCTTTTTCATGTAAAATTTTGAATTTTTGGTTAATTAATTGTTTACTATTAAGATTATTTTTTATAAATTTGATAAAATCTTGTCCATCTTTCTTTTTTAATTTCAGATAGGTGATTTTTACCTTGTTAATATTTCCCATTTAACTCATTTATTTCAAATATTATTGATAATCTTTTTCTTGGAATTTTTAACTTGTCAATTAATTCACGATTTATCTCATTTGATGATTTAGTACAATTAACCAACACAGTTCTGTTACAAATATAATTACTAGTACGAAATACCACATCCTCTTTATCTAATAATCTTAACTCTTTATTTCCAAAACCATAGAAAGAATCTTGGAGATTTTCTACTTTTAATGTTACTTTTACTTTTTTTCCATTATTTATTTTTTCTTTTAAAATGGAATTTAAATCAAAACAAGCTTTTGTAGAATTAATCCCTATAATGCAATTTCCTTTCTTTGTTAAATTTTTAACTTTTGTAAGTTCTATCGTTGTTTTATGAGTGCCTTTAATATTTTCATGGCCATAAGCGTATATTTTATCTAGAAAAGTTATTTTTCATCACTCTTAAAGTATTGTATAAGATGCATTATTTCAGGGAAAGAAGCAATGTTTAATTCAAATTTAGAATTCAACATTTTGGTTAAGTTATTTATAATATTTTTTTTTTGAAATTCTACAATTTCATTAAATTGATTAATAAATTTATCAGGAATTAATATTCCACATTTAGAATAATGAGGAGCATAAAGATTAAAGAAAAATTCTGTTTTTTGTACTAAATCCTGATAAATTAAATCATTTTCGCCCGATAGATCTATTGATTCATATTGGCCCATAGGAAAAGAAGAACTTAGTTCTAGGGGTAAAATTCCATAAAAATCAGAAAGAAATACGACATGAAGAAATTTTCTAGGAATTATTGAATTAGTGTCTAATTCCTCTAGCCATTTCTTAATATTTGGTGATTGATCCCCCTTTACATCCAATTCAGGTAATATAATTAGATATTTTGCATCTTGTGGAACTCTATAATTATTCTTTAGTTTTAATTCATAACGATAAATCAGAGGTCTTCCGACGCTTTCTGGTGAAGAATATAGCCTACCATGCGTTTTATACAATTTCTCATGGCTTTCAAATAAAGGTAAATATGATTTAATCAACTTTGAAGCTTTAACCAAAGTAGGATGATTTCGAATCCGTTGTTCAACAAGCTCCCATAGATTACCTTCTTTAATAGCTTGACGTATTGTTCGTAATTCAGAAAAAGAAATGTATAAATTATGTTTAGCTATTAATTCAGTTCGTAATTTTTCATCGAAGTTTAAAACTTCTTTAGGATTATATTCGCAGCATATAGGACAATGACATGGAAATTCTTCTAATTCTTCTAATTTTCTTGTTCCTGTAGATAATGTGAAATACCTGTTTTCCCTTGCAAATAGAATGTATGCTGCTGAGTCCATTAGATCGCATCCACATGCCACAGCTAATGAAAAGAATTGTGGTAATCCTAATCCAAACATATGAATGGGTTTATTCCATACAATATCCTTTTTTACATTCAGAAGAATTTTAATTACCAAATCAAATCTATAATTTAAAAGAGATTTAACTAAACCTCCTATTGCATAAACACTAAAATTTAATTTACTCATCTCAAGTGTACTCGTTCTTAGTAAATCGTCATACCTAGCCCCATGAATAGGTCCAAACCAGTAGCAGTTATTCTTTATTCTTCGATTAATATTATCTTTAGCTCTCTCAATTGTTATATCAACTCTTTTCTTAGCTGTTTCATAATCATCATCGGGTTGCACAGGTTCATCTAGGATTACGGCAAAATCAGTGCCAATATCTTCTTGGAACTTTTCTATATCAATTGCTTGAATTTCTAAATTATTTTTATTGTACATATATTTTTGGAAAGCTCCGCTGTCTGTTGCGATTATTCCACCAAAGTTTAAATGTGAATGTATTCCTTTTCTCAAGATATCATCTCGTCTTTGAGCATTCTGATAGATAATATAAGCATTCGTAAAAGCACATTGAGCACCTATCTTCTTTAAATCTGAAGTGGAAATAATATTTTTATAAGGGTGGACTACAGGAAATAAATTAGGAGTAGTCATTTGCTTTTTATTTATAGTTAATTTTCCAATTCTTCCTAGTGCATCAAAATCAGATATCTCCCATTCCATATATTCCACGTTGTTTAAATTTGATTCTCAATCAAAAAATTCTTCTAAACGGTTTTCTTGAAATAATTTTTCTAGCCAATCGATTTTACCTATATAATAATTGTTTCCATCTTGATTTTCAACTGCAATATCTATAATAATTTTTGCTACTGATTTAATACTAAGATTTGTAGTATCAATCTCATATAGAGGGATTTTTATGTGTTTTTGAATAAAATAATTTATACAATTACCCAAAATTTCTGCTTGAATATTTTCAAGAATTTTTTTTGAATTATAATTTTTTTTTTCTAATCTTTTAAATAATTCATCCGGATCACATCTTAAAATAAAAGCAAAATCAATAAAATTTTCTGGAATGATATCAGAAAAATGACTTTCTATTATCAGAAATGGTGGATTATTTTGCTCAATCGCCCTAATCTTTTTTAATACAGAAGGCAGAAATACTTTAAAATCCACAATGTAAGTTTTTCTTTCTTCATCATATTCAAATGAAAATTCTTCTGAAATTGCTAATTCATTTAGAGAAATTATTTTAGCCTCCACCAAATTTGAAATTTCTTTTGCAACTGATGTTTTTCCACAACCAGGTGTTCCGGAGATTATTATATTTTTCATTTCTAAATTTATGATAGAGAATGATAATTAAAAAAGTGAATGAACATAATTGAAATTAATTCATGTTAAAAATAATGGGAAAGGGGGGCTTCGAACCCCCGGCCTCACGGTTATCAGCCGTGCGCTATACCAGGCTAAGCCACTGAAGCGATGCTTCGATCAGAAGCGTCCACTCTCCCAAGCTACTTTCCCAATTAGAGATTAGTTATAGTTCCTAAAGTTCTTTTTGTTTAAAAATTAATATAGTACTTATTAAATTAAGAATTGATCGAATAATTTAAATAATAAATTACTAAAAAATTTTTTGACCTAAAATAAATAGGAAAAAGGTTAAATTTTTAATTATATAAATAAAGTGAATTCTATGCCCAAAATTTTAAACTTTTCAATAGTAGGTCTTGAGGATTATACAATCAGTTTTGAAAATTATTGTTCAATATGCGAAAATCAGAAATTTTGTAAATGGGGAAAAGATGATCCTTTTTCTATAAAAATAAGCTGTAGTGATTTAAATCGTGCAAAAGAGAAAGTGAAATTTGAACAACTGCAAAGATTACAAAAAACAGAAGATGTATCCGTTTCCTATGAGGAACTAATTAAAAAAGTAAAAATTAATTTACAAAATATATTTTCTGAAATTTGGAAAGTAAAAATTAAAGCTCATAAAGAAGAAATTAGATGTCTTGATTCTCGGAAACGAGATCCAATGTTAGTAACTCAACAAGGTCAGGATTGGTGGCAAGATTTCAATACTACTATGAAAGTAATAAATGTTGAATGTGAAAAAATATTGTAATTTTAGTCTTGATTTTCAGAAATACTTTTATATTCTAATCTATCATAGATCCAAAATTATTTGTGAGTTTAAATATTCTTTTTTTCACAATATTATGTAATGTTTTTTTCTCTGCTAAGTACTGGAAATACCAAAACTGTAGAAGATGTATTTAAAGACGCAATAAAGGGATTAGAAAATTGGTGTATTGCATTTAATAATTTTTTTTATAATTTTATGTAAATATCTGAAATTTTTTATAGTGTTTTTTATGTTATTCATCGGTATTCTCACCTTATTACGATTAAGAGGAGTTTATCACCAATCTAAGCTAATGGGTGTAAAAAAGGAAGAAGATTCTTTTAGAATACCTAAATTAATATTAGGTATTCTATATATCTTTTTAGCTTTCGGGATTTTATTTAATTATATTAGATATTTCTTGATTTGGATTTTAGACCCATTACCGGACAAATTAATATATAATTTTATAGACTTTAGTGGGATTGATCCATTTTATATGAATAGAATACAGGATATCAGTGCATCTCAATTCCCTCACGAAAAAACAATATATTTCTGTTTTGCGATTGGATCTCTGGTTTCAGTTTTAAATATTTTGTTAAGTCTATGGTCTCTAATTAATAATAATCGTTTAATAAGTAATCCAAGTAAAGCGATAATTATTTTGATTTCAAGTATTATGGGTGGTATTTTATTTGGTTTTACAACTTGTCTTCCATTCTTGTTATAGTATTAAAGAAAACTATGAGATAATTTAATTCTAAAAAATTATTGAAATATTATTTTCACTTAATTTGAAAAAATTTTCTTCGCTAGAGCGAAACATTTATATAGTTTATTTATATTTATATTATTTGCATTCAGAGAATATATTAATACTTCAGTCACGAAAATTGAATCACTCACAGTAGTAATTTTCTATTTGCTGTACGGGTTAATATTTGCCTAAGAAAGTTAAATTACAAGGTATAAGGAATAAATTTAGTTTGTAATACAAAAATGGGTAATTATTATGGAAGTAGAATCAGATTTAAGTAATTTATCAAATTTATGCCCCGAGTGTGGGGGAAAAACCATTTCACTTCATGAAAAAGGTGAAATAGTGTGTGGTCAATGTGGTTTAGTAATAAGTGAAAGGATTGTAGATATTTCTCATAGTGGTAAAAGAGCTTTTACTAAACAAGAAAAAGAAAGTAGAGAAAGAACAGGTTCTCCGATTTCTATTTTACTCCCTGATATGGGTTTAAGCACAATTATTGATAAGACAAATATCAAAAGTCCAGATTTAAAAAGAGCGGCAAAATGGAATTCTCGTATGACTTGGGATAAAAGAAATATGTTAATTGCTACAACTGAATTAAAGCGAATTGGTAGCAATTTGAATTTACCCAATCATGTGAAAAAGGCAGCTATACGACTTTATATAGAAGCTTTTAAAAAGAAATTATTAAGAGGAAGATCAATTAATGGTATGGTTGCAGCTTGCTTATATTTTGCTTGTAGAGAAAGAAAAATACCTAGAACACTGCAAGAAATATTAGACCAAACATCTATTAGTGCTAAGAATGTGAGAAGATGTTATAGAACATTAATTAGAGAATTAAATTTAAAAGTACCATCTACAGATCCTATTTCTCTTATTCCACGTTTTATAGCAGAATTAGAATTAGATGCAGATGCTGAAAATGCGACTATTAAAATCTTACAAACCTTTATTTCTAAATTTTCTACATCGGGAAAAGATCCAAAAGGGTTATGTGCCGGTGCTCTTTATTTAGTCTGTAAAATGAAAGATAAAAGAATATCACAAAAAGAGATAGCTAATTTAGTAGGAGTAACTGAAGTTACTCTTCGTTCTAGATATAAAGAACTTGTAAAAATATTAAATATTATAGTATAATTCACACTTTAAAAGATTTTTTTATTCTTCTTTTTTTAACATTAATTTTATGAAATCTGGTAAAGTTAATAAGTAACTCTGAGCATTTGGGAGCTGTTCCTTAATTTTAATAAAAAGTTGAGAATAATTTTCTGCTTTTTCCTTTTGTTTTAAAACATCGTTCCGAGTCTGTTCTCTAATAGAATCAACAGGAATCCCTTGCATTACAGTTCGAGCAGGAATAGTTAACCCTGGTGGGACCTGGCTCTGATTCATAATGATTACCCCTTCACCTATAGAAGTTTCTTCAAAAATTAATGTTCCCTCTTTTATTTGAACATAATCTTCCATAAAGCATCCTAGAAGAGTAACTCCCGTTTCAATTATACAATATCTACCAATATTAATAGAACTTCTTTGAGATCGTGTGAACATCATTACCCCATCAAAGATTGTAGTATATTCACCTATATTAATTGAAGAATTTTCAGCACGGATGATTGATCCCGGCCATATTACTACATTATTATTGACTTTAACATCCCCAATTAGTGTACTTTGGGGACTAACGTAAGCATTTGGACTTATATCAGGTTTTTTCCCGTTATATTCTATTATGGGCATATTAATTTCACTTAAAAAATTCTACTAAATATTTATTTAATACTTTGCTAATTTCAAACTATAAATTAAATAATTTAAAGTATTATTTAAGGTTGTTTTTGCTATTTCAAGATTCTAAAATGTCTAAATGACTTTATTACTTATTACTTTTTTATATCATTTTTAATGGTAGAATTTAAAAGGATCATTCGATTCAAATAATATGAATTCAACGTAAGGAAACTCCAAACTTAGTATATTACATAATTTTTTCATTGCAATTATCTCATTTTTATAATGTGATATTTCTATTATAGATAATCCTATATCTCTACTAAAAACTGCATCTATATAATTAATATTTCCCGAGATATAACAATCACAATCTTTTTTTAAAGCCTTTTTTATATAATAAACGCTTGGAGTATCACCTCCCACGATACAAATTTTTCTTATTGATTTATTAAGATCTCCAACATATATAACGTATGATGTATTTAAATTTACTTTAATTCGTTTTATCAAATCCTCCAGACTTAATATTTGGTTTTCATTCACATAACTTTTTGGAGTACAAATTCTTCCAATTGGAACTTTATTTTCCTTAAAGTTTCTGATTTCAAACATTTCTTCTATATTTAAGTAGAGAGCTTTTGCAATCGTTTCAGAAACACCCCCCTCTGCTGCTATAAATGAAGAATCTAATATGAATATTGAAATAGGGTATTTAGTCAAAAGGGTCAATTTATTTATTAAGACTTGATCAAAAGTATTAGTTGGCTTATTTATTAAACCATGGTGAGATATTATTAAATTTATTTTGTTTTTTAAGGCAAAAAATATTGCTTCTTTACTTAAATCTACAGTAAGCATCACTTTTTTTATTATTCTATTGTTTTTTTTAGAGTTATACTGTAATCCATAGATTTCAGAATTTAATCTAAATATTTTAGGAGATAATTTATTTTTTAAAATTGATTGTATTTCTTGAAGTAGCATATTAATCAGTTTATCTACGTAGTAACATGAAAAGTTTTTATAATTTATTATGATAAAACTCAGTAAAGATTTTTTAAATTTTAATTAATGATACAAATTTATTTTTAAATAAAACAAAATATTTTTGAGGTTTCTTAAAGAAATGAGAGAAGAAGAATGTATTTTCTGTAAAATTAAGAATAAAGAAATTCCATCAAAAGTTATATTCGAAGATGATTCACATCTAGCATTTTTAGATATTTTTCCAATTTCTAAGGGGCACACAATTATTATTCCAAAGAATCATTATGCTAATATAGAGGACATTAATGAACATGAATTAACTGAAGTTTTTAAGATAGTAAGAAAAATTTCAATATTGATTCATAAAAAATTAAAAATTGATGGATATAATATTCTACAAAATAATTTTCCTGCTGCTGGACAAGTAATAAGGCACTTTCATATCCACATAATTCCAAGAAGTATAAATGATGATAAATTTAAAATGAAAATACCAAGAAATCAAGCGACTGAAGATGAGCTAAATAAAATCTTAAATTATTTGAAATCCTGAATTTATATTTTACCAATGCTTTTTTTTAAAAATCAGTTTAGTTTAAAAAGTTAGTATAAAATTAAAAATAGCAATGAATATAAAAAAAACTATTAAAAAATTTAAAAATAAAATTTTAGATTTCTTTTCTGATGAATATGGAGGAAATTTAGTAGAGTATGCATTATTAATAGGATTTGCTTTATTTATCTTCTTTATTATTATTGGAGTCATTTCATCCATGTTAGATTGGACAACTGGACTTTCTAATGACTTCCTACGGTTATTTGGAGGTAATTAGATTATTAAATAAAATAGAAAATAACTATTTTTTATCTTTGATAATACTGTTATTAATTAATTTGAAGTTATATTTTTCTCCCCATTCATCCAGATGATCAATAACAAAATCTACATCCAATTTTAGGTGATCTAAAAAAATATTAAAAGGTATGTTGTCTGATCTTTTTAAGTAAATTTTAATTTTCTTATCAAATTCAAATTCTTCAGGAAGTTTTTCTTTTCTTTTTCTAGCTCTTAGTTTTTCTAGCAAGGGGTCATTTTTACTATCATTAAAAAAATATTCTACAATGTTGCTTATTACTTGAGCCCTTGTTGCGCCAAAAACATCAACTAAATCCTCTACTAATTTCATGTAACTTTTATTCAGAGTAACAGTCGTTCTTGTTGTTTCTGTCATTTCTTATGATTCTAAAATTTAATTATTATACAACCTTTAATTAATAATTATTATTTTTAAACTTTTGTGCTTATTGATGATAATAATACATAAATAAGCATCATTTAAATATAATTTGAATCTATTAAATCATAAGAATAGATTTTTAATCTAAAAAATAAAAAAGTCGAAAAATTGTCGTTTTTAAAAGTTTATTAAAATGTGGAGGAATAGAAAATGTTAAATAAAATTTTGATTGGAAAATTCGTTAATTCAAAAGATTACTTATCTCCAATTCAACATAATCTAATCAAGACTTTAGAAAGTACAGGACCAGTTACTCGGCGAGAATTAGTAAAGCAACTAAATACGCCTAGAACTACTATTTATGATAACTTAGTTAAACTCCAAAAAAGAAAAATAATTGAAAAATTTACCCGTAATAATGGTAAAAAGGGAAGACCTCTTGTTTTTTGGAAATTAAAAGCATAAATATTAACTTCTGTTTTTTTTAGTATTATTATTTTTAAAATTTTATTTCTAAATTAACAATATTACTAAAGACTCTTAAACTTCGATTGGAAATTTAATTTTAGAATAACGATTATTAGTTATTATATATTTAAGAATAAATCCCAGTAGAAGTTATTACAATGATATTTAAATGATATTATTAAATTTTTAATATTTTCTATTTTCAAAGTTAAATTTATTTTTAGATCTTTCTTTATATAAAATTCTACTTGAAATCAAGGTGTATAAAAATATATTAATCACAAAATAATTCTGAGAGAGTTAAATTATTAGTTTATTTTGGAATATAATAATACTCATTAATCTTTTTTTGGTAAGTGTCTTTATTACTTCCTACTTTATTTACTCGCGGTCTTTTTGTAATAGAATCTCTCCTGAATGTAATTCCCATTATTTTTAAAAATTTATTGAATCCATCTCTTAAGTTTTGAGGAGCTAAAGCTTTTCCTCTCAATCCAGGAGTTCCTTCGAATACTAAAATCGAATCTGCGATAAAATCCTGTGTTATTATATCATGCTCAACAACAAAACTAGCTTTTTTTAGCTCTTCTATAGATTTTCTTAATAGTTGAGCAACTTGTAATCGCATTTCAACGTCCAAAAATGCAGATGGCTCATCAAACAAATAGATATCAGCTTCACTTAATAAGCATTTTGCTATAGCGACTCTTTGTAATTCTCCTACACTTAATTCCGAGATTTTTCTTTCTCTAATATTTTCTAAATTTAAACTATTAATCAATCTCTTTTTAGATGATTGACTAAGATGAATTGCTAACTTAATTTCATTGATAAGATCAGAAACTAATCCCATTTCTTCCATTTTAATATATTGTGGTTTTATAGAAACTTTTAATTTATAATTATCATCTGCTAGCTTATTATCTTGTAATTCTTTGTCATCTTTTTCAACAATTTTAGCAATAGAATTTACGAATGTAGTTTTTCCAATTCCATTTGGACCCAGTATTCCGATAATCTCACCGGCATGAATTTCACTCCTTGATATAGTTAAATGAAAATCTCCTAAAGAAGTTTCAATATCATCATAAGAGAGAATAACATCTCCAGAATCATATAAGGATTCTTGAGGTGGACGTTCATGGAATATAATAGGAATTTCTCTAAATCTTACATTTTCGTCTTTAATATATCCATTTAAATAAATATTAATTCCAACTCTGACACCCTGAGGATGAGAAACAATTCCGTATACTCCAGGTTTACCATAGAGAAGAGATACATAATCACTTAAGTAATCTAATATGGCTAAATCATGTTCAACAACTATTATTGTTTTATCCTCTTCTGATAAACTCCTGATTAATTTTGCCATATTTATCCTTTCACTCACATCCAAATATGAACTCGGCTCATCAAATAAATACACATCTCCGTTCTTAAGATATGCAGCAGCAATAGCTACTCTCTGGAGTTCACCGCCTGATAATACTGATATTTCTCTCTCTAATATCTCTTTAAGATTTAATTTTTCTATTATTTGCTCTAATCTTTTCTCAGTATTATTCTTACTTAGAAGATCAAATACTTTTCCAGAGACAAATTTTGGAATTATAGTTATATTTTGAGGTTTGTGAACAATTTCCATCTTGTTTTCTTTAAGATTCATGAAGTATTGATGTAGTTCTGATCCTTTATAATGATCAATTATTTCCTTCCAATTAGGCGTTTCATCACCAAATCTACCGAGATTTATTTGTATTTCATTAGATAAGATTTTAAGTAAAGTACTCTTTCCAATTCCATTTTGTCCAATTAAACCAAGAACTTTTCCTCTTTTAGGGATTGCCATTCGAAATAAAGAAAACTGATCTACTCCATATCGATATGAAATTTGATTTTCTAATGGATCTGGCAAATTAACAATACTTATCGCGTCAAAAGGACACTTTTTAACACATATACCCTCTCCGGAACAGAGAGATTCAGTAATTATTACATATTTTTCATCTGGACTTAAAACTATAGTTTTATCGCCAGTTCTCACTCTAGGACAATATTTTATACAGGGCTTTTCTCCGAAAGGACTACATTTATCAGGTTTACAAAAATCCCTATTTAGAACTGCGATCCTCATTATTTAACTCACTATTATTTAAAAGCAAAAATGAAAAATATAATTTGCCTACGTTAAATATACTATTATACATAATAGAAAAATTTTTGTAATACAAAATATTATCTCATTAAAGCAAAAGCTATTTAGTGAAGAAAATTTGAATGAAGATTTTCCAGTTCATTGGCTAGAAGAAATTGTTAAAGAAATCTACTCGCGTAAACCTAATGAAATAACACTTTCTACAGGTAAGACTCCCTCAGGCCATATCCATTTAGGAATATTAAGAGAAATAATAATTTGTGATGCTTTAAGAAGAATTTTTGAGAAAGATGGTAAGACAGTCAATAATTTGTTATTTTTCGACAGTTTAGATGCTGCTAAACGATTTCCTCTATATATAGGCAATAATTTTCAAACCGAACACATAGGGAAACCTTTTGCTATGATTCCATGTCCTTATGAAGATTGTAAATGTGAAAGTTATGCTCATCATTTTGGTAACGAATTAATAGAAGTGTTTCCTGATTTTGGAATTAAAATAAGAATAATTTGGACCCATGAGTTATACAAAACAAAAAAAATGCAGAAAAAAATAAAAATTGCCCTAGAAAATACAGAGAAGATTAAAAAAATCTTGAAAAAATATATAATCCCTACATTGAAAGAAGAAGATAAAGAAGATTTCATAGAAATGCAGAAACATTGGATGCCCGTAATGGCTATATGTGAAGAATGTAACAGAATTCAACATCGAGATAATAAAGGATCCATTAAACCAAATAGAATAAAAGAATATTTTAGAAACGAAGAAACTGTCTTATATAAGTGTGAGGCGTGTGGGCATACTGGAAAGATTTCTATTTGGAGTGGGAGATTAAAATTAAATTGGCGTGTGGATTGGCCTGCTAAATGGGCTTTATATACAACTATATGCGAACCTGCTGGTAAAGACCACAGTGTAAAAGGGGGTGCTTATGATACAGGAATTGAATTATGCCAAGCATTATATGAATATGAGGGACCTGTTAAAGTTCCTTATGAATGGTTAAGATTAGGTGATCAAGACATGGGAACTTCTAAAGGACACATTTTTACTCCAAAGAATTATTTAAATATCGCAGATCCAAGAATTTATAGAACAATAATTTTAAGAACAAATCCAATAAAACATATTACATTTAGAATTGAAGAACTTCCGCAATATTATGATTATTATGAAAAGATGGAAGATACCTACTTCTCACAAACTAAAGAAAGTGGTGATTATCATGAAAATCTAAAATATATTTATCCATTAACTCAAATTGATGAAATTCCAAGAAAAAAAACTGTACAAATTTCTTTTAAATTATTAACATTTTTAGCTCAAATTCAGAATATTTTAAGCATAGAAAAATTATATCAGAAAGCAAAAAATGCAACTCAATATGAGGATTTTGAAAAATTTATCACTATTGAACAATTTGAAGAGTTAATCAATCAAACTAGTAAATGGATTAATGAAGTAAAAGATATCATTGAGAATGAGAAAAATGAAAAAATAAAAAAAGAAATCTTAAGAAAAGTTAATATTTTTACTATTCCTGAGAAAGTTGATGGTAAAATATTAAATGATTTAAATAATAATCAAAAAAAAGGTATTTTTCTTTTAAGAGAATATTTAAATGAAAATGAGCTACTAGATCCAGATTCATTGCAAAATAAGATATTTACTATTGCAAAGGAAAAATTAAAAATCCCACCAAGAAAGTTATTTGAAGCAATATATCAAGTAATTCTAGGGAAGAAATATGGTCCAAGATTGGGTTCTTTTTTAACTTTATTAGATAAGAGTTGGTTAATAAATAGATTTAATATTTAAAATTGTTACTTCTCTTAAAATAACTACTAAAAATTATGATGTTTTCTTTTTTCTACTAAACAATTTTCGCTTTTTCTTTTCTTTTAGCTTGGTATAACATTCTGAACAGTATGTAAATGCTTCAGATATCATTTCACCACAGTTCTTGCAGTGTTTATGAGGATAAATGTAAGTTTCAGTTTCTTTTTTATAACGTTCGAATTTACTCAATTTAAATCTCCTGACCACTTTTATTTATAAAATACATAATAGATTATAACTTTTTCACACCATTAATATCGATTTTAATTTGATAAAATTGAGCATTTTTAAGTTGGTCCGTTATTTCAATAGGATATGATGGAAACTTTGAAGTAAATTTCACTTGGTTTTGAATTAAATCATCTAATTTTTCTTTCCAAAATGATAAAACTGCATTGATTTTTTCTGGATTAACCAATGCAAAAACTGAACCACCCCCACCAGCTCCAGTTAACTTAGCTGCGTAAACATCAGGATGCTCTTCTACAATCTCTATTAAAATATTATTTGCTAGACCTATCCCGTATTTAAAACCAGCATCTCGCATTACCGAATTCATAATTTTAGTATTTTCCTTAAAATATTTTCCTAATAACACCCAATCATGTTTCATTATGGCAAATCTAGATTTCCATGCTATTTCTGCTAATTTATTATAATTATATAATATTTTTTGATCTTTTTTTAAGTAAAGCCTCCTTAATCTTCCATGAACGTTTCCGCTTTGATGGAATACACCAGAAAAGCAGATAATAATAGGAATATCATTTATATCATATGTTTGATCAATTCTATCATAAATAGCTAGGGGCTCTAATGATATCTCCCTATGATATAGTTTACCATAATAAGAACAAAAACATAATCCCCCTCTACTTATTACATAGCGATCTCCATAGCCTGCTGTAATTTTTAAATCCTCATCTTCTATTTTAGTTGCCATTTCAGCAATTATATCTTTATTTATTGGAAATTCATTTGATTTTAATAAATTGAAATTGTTATATAAATTGAAAAATTTGGCAAATCCGTATAGAGTGGCAATAATTATTGCTGCACTTCCCCCTAAACCACTTTGTTGCGGAATTGTTGAAATTAAGCCAATTTCAATATTAGTTTTCAAATAATTCTTTTCAAAACATGAATTAATTCTACAGAATCTATATATACTGGCATATACTAACCCATTTTTATTTGCAATTCTTTTTCTAATTAATTCTATATTTTTTAATAATGTTTCCTCGCTAAGTAACTTAATAGTATGTGATTTTCCAACATATTTAACTTGATAAATTTTTAATTTACTTTCTTTTTCATTTCTTTTTATGTATAAAAAAACAGAAAGCGGATTATTTATGCCTGTTATCGCTATAGATGGCATCCAAAAATCTCCTTCGACAGCATCTAATGGATTTATTAGATTTATTCTTGATGGAGCTTGAACTATAATATCTGGATTTAAACTATATAAAAATTTTTTAATAGAATTTAACAAATATATAACCTAAGACAGATTTTAATTTAATTTATTATAAAATTGATGATACTTTAAAATTTTGGATATTAGATTATTTCTTATTTGAACTAACTAATAGTTCTACCTAAATCAGAAAATTTGTTAAATCTCAGACCTAGTTATTGCATTCAATTAGATCTCTAAAAAAATAATTATCAACTAAACTTTCACCCAATTTTTTTATTACAATTAATTAAATAATTTCGAAAAATAAACCAAAAAAATTCATACGTTTTTATATTTTTAACAGAAAATAATTATTGATGGTAAAAAAGGGTAAATATAAATTATTTTCATATATAATTGATGGATTTTTAATTTATTATAAAAGTTTAAACAACAATAACAAATTTATAGCATTTGCTGCAATTGAATCAAATTTATTTAATCCAATAATCTTATTAATGAATGATTTCTTAAGACAAAGGTTTATTCATTATTATTCTGTTCAAATATATACTGCTAACAAAGAAAAACACACAATTATATTAAATTTTGAAGATACAGAAAAAGATGGAATTACCAAAATTTTTAATATAATTTATCAAAAGTTACGTGAATGCGAAATTTCGATTAAATTTTTAGAAGATAGTACGTTAGAAAGACTTTTTTTACAGGTTATTTTTGAAAAAATAAATTCGAATATAACTATTACAGAGAATTTAGGGTCACTCTTAATCAGAAATGAAAAAAGATTGAGATTATTAGATTTTTATAAAATTAATCTAGAATATTTAGAAAAGAAAAATTCTTTTATTGACTCATTTGCAAGTCTAATTCAAAATTATAATCGAGTTGGGTACTTATTCTTCAATTTTCAAATCAATTTCATAGATGAAATACAAATTTGCCCATATTTTGTTGAAATAAGTAATAAACTTAATTATAGTTCGGATATTGCCAAAAAGGTAAATAATTTCTTTGATAATAATATACTAAAAAAACAGAATGTCAAAATTAAAAAATTATTTAATTACTTATGGAGATTAAGAATTTCTGATGATGCTTATTTTTTAAGGTTTTTTTACAATTTATTTATAACTAAAGAACAATATTTTTTACCTTTATTGTTGAAATTCAATTTAAAATTTGAGCAAAATCTAATAAATAATAAAATCAAATTTACTAGACTCAGCAATAAATTATTACTTGTTGAACAAGCTTTTTTAATTGTAATTTTACCAATATTAGAATCGAATTATATTCAACGTATTATCAAAAAATATTACTTAAAATATCTTATCTATTTTTTTCTATTGAATAAACTAGATTACGAAAAATTATCTCAAATAAAAGAGATTAACAAATTAAAAAATATCAAAGTTATACTCCCAGATAATATTTCAAATTTTGATCTTAAAATTTTTAAAAATAAAACATAATTAAAATATCCCTAAATCAATTGCAATATCTTGCGCTGAATAATCTGGATGAAGCTTAACAAACGCTTTTTTTTCTCCCTTTGAAGAAATCAAAGTATTAACCTTTATTACCTTTACATTATGTATCTTTTCTACCGCTTTTCTAATTTGGTTTTTGTTCGCAGTTCTATTAACTATAAATACTAATTTATTTTCTTTTTCAATTAAATCAAAAGTTTTTTCAGTAATCGAAGGTCTCTTTATAATAGTATAAAATTTCTCCACTTCAAAAATGCACCTCAAAATTATTTAACTCATTGAAAGCTGATTGCGTCCATAATATGAATCTGCCTGGGGCGCCTCCCGGTGCCAAATCATTAATCGATAAGGTCTCAATTGTTATCACATCTGTACCAGGAATATTTCTAGATGCTTTTATAATCCCAAAATCATCTTTTATTATAATTAATATTCCTTTTTTGTTTTTATATTTACGTCCTCTTAGTTTACCCTTTCCAGCTCTAATTTTTTTGCCATTCTTTATTTTTAATAACTCGTTTTTTAATCCTAAATTACATAAAATTGAATAGATTCTATTAGTTTTTTTAATAGTTTGTATTTTATCATCAATAACTAAAGGAATTTCAGGTACATCGCCAATTTTGTAACCTCTTGAACTCACCCAGTTTTCATCTCCAGAAGCAGAGATCGCAGAAATAATGGATAATTTGTTAATTTTTTTATTAATTTTTTTCTTGATTTTTTTCTCGGTTTTAATAGGATGCGTATGTCTCCCCCCTTTAGCAAAAGGAACTCTACCCACATGCCGAGCTGTAGGAAAACCAGATCCTTTTATTCTTGGTGCTCTTGACATACCATATCCTGTTCCCCAACCTTCTGAGATATTTTTTAGACCAGCACCTTTATCTCTTCCCTGAATTTGTTTACTTTTACTTCGTGAGACGGAGCTTGCCATTTGGATGACATCTTTTCTTGGCTTAATATAAAAAATTGGTGGTTTATCGACTAGATCCTTTTTTTCTCCCTCTAAACTATAAACATTAACTTTATCCATATAATCCCTCATTTAATTTATTTTATTTTCTCTGTTGACTTTCTCTGCTTATAAATGTAATTTCTGGTGATTTAATAATAAAAGATTTTAAGGGTCGAATAGTTTTCCTTAATCTTACTAATCTTTTCTTAGATCCTGGAATAGAGCCTAATAATAATAGGTAATCTCCTCGAATTTTACCATATCGAATAAACCCGCCCTTTGGATTAATTTCTTCTTCGTTTTCACCGATTACCATAATTCTTTTATGATATTCAGTTCTTTGATGAAAACCTAGCTGTCCAGCACGAGGCACGGTGTATAAAACCCTCGCAGGATGCCAAGGTCCAATACATGCTACAGCTCTTCTGATTTTGCTATTTTTTCTGGTTAAAATCTTAACACCAAATCGTTTAACAGGTCCTTGAAATCCTTTTCCTTTAGTGACAGCAATAACATCTACCAACTCTCCTTCTTTTAATACTTCTCGAGCTCTAATTTCTTTTCCTAACTTATCAAATAAATAATTAAATTCTTCTTCTAATTGATTTATTGAATTTATCTTAATTTCTATTATATCTGGTTTTTTTCTTGGTAATGAGGTTCTATAGGGCTGAGTTTGAAAAATCCCTCTAATATCACTGGTATAATTTAAATTCTCCAAAATCTTATTTTTTAGTTCTGTTTTGTTATAATTTTCTCCATTAGGGAGATTTATTTTTCGAGTCAGGAATTTATTAAAATCATTAATGAAAATTTCTCCAATAATAAATTTTCCATACTCATCTTCATTATATACTCTAAGTCCTATGAGTATTAATGGAGGAACTTCAATAATAGTCACAGGCTTCAATAATTCTTTTCCATAGTAGGGACTGTTTGGTTGATCCTCAATATATATGATATGAGTCATACCAACTTTAAAACCCGCAAATCCAAGAAGATTTATATCATCTCCATAATCTATCCAATTTCTTACTCGGGATTTTATTGTTGATGCTCTTTTTCTCGGCAGAAATGCTAACGATCCATGTCTTGGTGCATGTTTTTTTCGATGACCCATATTTTATCACGAACTTTTGGTTAGGAATCTTTCAAAATAAATAAATTTTTTTATTGAAATTTAATTCTGCTGATTTTCATTGATGAATAAAAAAGGGTTATTTAAATTTTTCTTTACAAAAAAAAGTTTAAATGATCTTAAAAAATTTAAGTTATTTTCAAGAAAGAGAAAATTTAGATGGTAAAAAAGAAGCTATTTTATTTATTGATTGTAATAAATGTCTTGAAAAAGATAAAAACTTTTATAAAAATGTAGATTGTCGCTACTGTCTACTATCTATTTTATTTAAAAATAAAAATAAAAAGATCAATGAAATTTCTTTATTAGGTAAAGATATTACGATTGAGTATCATAATGTTAAATTATTTTTAGAATATTTTAAAAAGTTAAAGAAAGTCAAAAAAATAAATGAAAAAATAGAAGAAATTAAGAAAAAAAAATGTAATTATGGAGAATTTAAATGTAAATTCTTTCCAAGTTTTTCTTCAATATCTAAAATCCAAGATTTTGAGTATTACGATCCAATTTTAGTATATCGTTTACTTATTAAAAGAGATATTAGATCTGAAAACAAAATTATTTTTGATCCGATATGTCAGAAATGTTATACGTATATTAAGAATTCTGAGAAATATATTCAAAAACTTTTGGAAAATCTAAATGTTATTAAAGATTTTAAGGCATTTCAAAATAATAAGACTTTTGCTCATAAATTTACTAATTTTTACGAGTATATCTTCTCTAAATTTGCATATTTAAAAGAAAAGACCCATATATACGGAAATTTTTGCTTAAACGAAAATCTAAGTTTATTATCAGAGTATAGAATTGGAGAAGATGATGTCTTTCAAATACAAATATATAGAACTCCATTTGAATACGAAAAAAGATATTCTGTTAAATTTTATTCAAAAGAAAATGAAAATACTGATTACTCTGAAAAAATTATCAATGACTTAATTCAAAATATTGAAGTTAAAGAATTCAATCAGATTATTCCTCTTGAAACCTTAATTGAAATTTATAAAGATGAAACATTAAAAAATTTAAATTTAAAATATAAATTCTCTAAGATTGTTAAAAGAAGGATTGCTTACTTAGCTACACTAAAAAAATTAAATCTAGATAAGTTATTCCCATTATTAATTGACAATTCAATTGAAGAAATATTCTTAGATTCTCCAAATGATGAAATATACATAAATCATCAAAAATTTGGCAGATGTAGAACTTCAATTAGATTTAATTTGAAAGATATAGAACGTCTTAAAACATTAATTAGATTATATAGTGGTAAAAGATTGGATTTTATGAATCCACAGGTAAAATTCGTCATAAAAAACAAATTTTTTAATTGTAGATTTGCTATTGATATTGACCCAATCCAAATAAATGGATTTGCTTTAGATATACGCAAATTGAATAAAAATGTTCTTACATTGCAGGATTTATTAAAATGTGATACTTTAGACCCGTTGATGGCTGCATTTTTATATTTTAATTTATTGCGAAGAATTAATATAACGGTTACGGGTGAAACAGATACAGGAAAAACAACATTAATTAATGCATTGGATTTATTAGCTCCAAAGGAATTTAGAAAAATTTATGTTGAAAATATTACTGAGTCTTTAAACCAAAATGAATTTGGTAAACATCAGTTAAAATATAAAGCTGATTCTTTAGAGGATCTTATTAGACAAAATTATTCAAAAAGTAATCTAATTAAAACACTTTTACATAGAACTCCTGATATAATCTATCTAGGTGAAATTTTGACTAAAGAAGAAACAGAAGCCTTATTTCACTGTTTAGCGGCAGGATTAAAAGGTTTTCAAACTATTCATGCAAATGACATAGAGTCTTTAATTCATCGTTTTCTTTACCATTTCAAAATTAATAAATCATGTTTATTTGATTTGGATCTGATAATTTTAATGAAAAAAGAATTTAATAAAAGAAGAATTGTATCATTGGTCGAAATTGATAAAAGTAATAGCGAAAATGGTAAATTTTATAGTCCAATTTTTCAATATAGTCCAAAATTTAAGAAATGGAAATTATTAAAAAATCTTTTTAATACTGGTGTGATTTCTGAATTAAGAAAATATGAAGATTTGTCTTTTGATAAATTCAACTTATTTATTAACTTATACTATGATATTTTTGAATTTATATCAAAATTCAAAAACATTGAAAATAATGAATTAATTGAACTATTTCATAGGATTTCTTATTACTCATTTAACTCAATAGGATCATTAAAAGATTTTTGGGACAGTTGGAAAAAGACTCGAAGTTTAAATTAATAAATTTCAAATTTACTTTATATGACAAATTTATTAGAGAAGTCATTGTTATTAGGCTTTGGAATTTTTACATTGACGATTTTTTTTTCTTTAGTAATTCCTTTTTTAGATCAAGTTTCAGAATTTAATAAGACTAAGACCACAGATTTAGAGTCATATATGATTTTTATTAGTGAAATTGATCAAGCTGTTCAATTTGTCATACAAAATCCTGAAGAGGATTATCTTAGGGAAATTAATTATCCCTGTAAATTTAACATTACTTTTAATGAGTACTATATTATTTGCGCATTTATAATCAAAAACGAGATTTATAACAAAATTTTAGTTTATAATACTAGTTTTTATAAAAAATACTTTTATAATATTCCATCAAAGTTATATCTTCTTAACGTATCTTACTCATCATCATTTATTATTGTAAATCTTATTAATTTATATTAAACCTTTCAATTTTATGATAAACCTTGAAAATTATATTGACTTATGTAGAAAATTTAATAAATATAAATTACCAAAATTAAGATTTAAAGAATTAGATGAAAGGTACTATAAAATCTATAAAAGATTTTATAATATTGAAGCAGATGATATAAATAAAGCTAGTTTTATAATCTTTTTAACCTCATTAATTACCTTTCTAATATTATCAATACTTTTAACTTCTATAAATGTTTTGATCTTATTTCTATTTTCAATTATAATTTCAATAATAGTTTCTTACAAATTTAATTTGATTCTTTATCAGGAGATTAATAGAAATGAATCAACGATTAATGCGATGCTTCATTTGATTAGGATTGAATTTTCTTTAATTGAAATAACTTTAAAGAAAACATCTGATTACTGTCTTCATTTCATAAAAATAATTAAAAATTCTAGAAGTCCTCTTTCTTCATATTTTAAAAATATTTTCAATAGAATTCATGAAGGTAGATTGCCAGAAAAAGAATTAACTAGAATAATAACACCTTCAAATGAATTTAATAACTATCTAAAAAATCTTGTGTTAAATAATTTTCTTAATAATTCAAATGACTATAATAGTAATCCCTTAGAAAAGCAATTTAAAATCTATTTAAGAGAACTACAGTCAAAAATTAGCATTATATTTTTTATAGGCTTATTTTCTCCAATTGGTTTATGCTTTTTAATTTTATTCCAAATAGTTAATTTTTTATTTTTAATCTTTTTCATTCCATTCTTTCTATTCTCTCTAAATTTATTATTTCGGAAGTTTATGAAAAAAAATTCTTATATGATTGGGCTTTTAAATGAATATTCGAATCTTGAAAGAAAAAAATTTGAGGAATTTTTAGTTTTTCTAAAAAGTTTTGCTTTTAATCTAAAAAATAATGCATCACCTGAACAAGCTTTCTTTAAATCTTATTCACAAACTAAAAAATTCATAACACTATTAAAAAAACCCTTACAAAATCAAATAGCTTGGCTTTTAAATTTCTCTAACTCTTTTGGTGAAATTATTGAGAATTTAAAGTTGGAATTACAAACAATACGTTATAGTATGCTATTAGAGGTGATTGAAAAATCTATTAAAAGAGATTCTTACCTTTCCGCTGATATAATTTTTGAAATCTTAAAATTAATAAATAAACATCAAAAACTTGAAAGAAAATTGGAAATAATAATTAAAGGGGAAAAATTTAAGATTTTTTTCTTTATCTTCCTTTTACCAATAATAATTGGTGGAATCTCAGGATTTTTCCCTATTTTTACAATAATAATGAAGAATATTAATTTAAATAGTAATTATTTTTTGAGTATCTTTAATACTCCTGTAAATTTTTTCAATATGGCAGGAATTTTAATAGTCTTGTTATCAAGTGTCTCAATTACTACTAACTATTTCTTAAAGATCATTAATTATAATAAAAGACTTATTTTAATATTGACAACAAATATAGTTTTTACTTTAAGCTTTTTTATCTCGTTTATAACTATTCTTAGCTTAATTTAAACTACACATAATCAAGTAATTATTTAATTAGCATAAAAATGTAAGATATATTAATTCAATAAATAAGAATATCCCTATGAAAAAAGTTATAAGAATTGAATAAAAAAAAACTAGTTTGAAAAAACTATAATTTTCAAAATTGTTAACAAATATTAGAAGCTCTAGTTTTTCTAATAGTAAATAGAAAGGAATTAAGAAAACTAAGAATATTATAAATGCTAATAAAGTTATCACAGTATCGGTTGCAATTACCGAATATATAAAAATAAGTATAAATATGGCTAAAATTACATAAATCTCTAAAATTAATATATCTAATTCTATCATTCAATAATTAGATTACTATTGAATTATTTAAAGGTCTCAACTTAAGATAAAATTAAAAATCTAGATTTTTCTCAGAATTTTTAATTTATTTCATTTTTTTATGTTTTAAAGATATATTTTTTTAGAAAGGTAGATAGCGTTAGAAAATATTATATAATAAAAAAAGCTGATAATAATTATGAAAACTTTAAAAATCAAAGGTTTAAAATACAATAAAGGCAAATACGAGTTGTTTAATGACCGCTTTGTATTTTTTCCACCGCAAGTAATTGATATATTATCATCTATTTACGGTGAAGGTGTGAAATCTTTATTGGTTTGGCTTGGCAAAAAAGCAGGTTGGACATTAATTCAGAATTGGGATGAAAATTTAAAATCAAAATCTTTAGATGATTTAGTAAATCAATTCTGTAATATAATAACTAATCACGGGTGGGGCCGATTTGTCCCTAAAAAAATAAGCGATGATTTAATTATCATTAATCTCTTTCATAATATTTCCTCAGAATTAGAAAATAAATCAAAATATTTCTGTTATTTCATAACGGGATTATTAACAGGTTTTGGAGAATTTGCTTTATACAAAGTAAATGTTATTGAAAATCAGTGTTGTATTGAAGATACCAATTTAGAATTTTGTGAATATAAAATTGAAATGAAAAAAATGTGAAATATATTACCAAGGATCCCATTCTTCAGGGTTTAATTCTTCTCCTGGATTATCTTCTATGTCTTTTTCTGCGGGTTCATCATTAATCTGAGATAAAAAATCATTTGAGTCTAAAACTTCTTGAATCCCTAAATGTTCATTTTCAATTAAATCCGAATCTTCATCAAAAACGGACTCTTCTCCTATAACAACATCTTTAAATGCTGAAATTAAAGAAAGAAAGTTGAAAAATTCTTCTTTACTCATCTCGACTTTTAAAGAGTTTTCATTATTCAATAATGCTAATTTTATAATCCTGACTTCTCCACTAATTTCCACAGAAGTTATTTCAATATTTTCTTTATTGTTCTTTAATTGAATTTTCCATGAAGTTTCTCTTGTTTTTTCAATCTCCATCTTTTACTTTTCACAACACAAATCATTAAAATTCATTAAATTAATAAAAATTATTAAATTTAAAATTAATTCGAAGTAACATAATTAATAACAAATTGTTAAATATAATAGTATGGTATAAGATAGAATTATGATTATAATCAGTGGAGGTCGATATTGACATAATATTTGGAATTTTTGCTTTTCATTATTATAAATCAAAATTAATGATCTTACAGGATTCTTCATACTCTTATTTTTATTTAAATCTGAAAAGTTAAAAAACTTAAAAAAAGATTTCAAAAATAATTTCTGTAAAATTGATATTTTTAAATTTGAACTAAACAAAATAATGAATGCATTGCAATTTATAAAAATACTATTAATCAATAAGTTTAATATAAAAATTATAATAAATAAAATCGAGAATGATAAGAAGAATAAGAAAACACAATTTAAATTTAAATTTTGAATAGGTTGTATTAAAAAAATTAATATAAATAGCTTTCCATCACTTCCTCCAATTATTTTTAAATTAAACAATAAAAAAGATATGATTAGAATACATAAAAAAAAAAAAATCTTATAGATAAAAATAGAAATATATTGTTAAAAAACAATAAATACTCAATTAAATTAAAAATTAGCCCGATAATATAAGTAATTTTAAAAAACCTCATAGAAATTTTTCTTAATTTTACATCTAAATAAAGAAAAATAAAAAATATTATGTATATGAAGCTTTGGTTAATTAAAAAATATATTAAATTCAAACTAATAATAATCTCCTTCCCAAATATCTAAGAAATTTTTAAAGCTGCGTGCTTTTATATTTTCTATCTTATATCTAAATATTTTAATACGCCCAAATCTTTTTTCCTGGATTACATTAATTTTTTTTAGATAATTTAAATGTTTAATAACATTAGAGTAGTTTAATCTTGTGTTATTAATAATTAATGAAAGAGTTAATTCCTTGTTTCTAGCTAAGGTTTTTAAGATCTTGACTCTCGCTTTTGACCCCAATACATTTTCGATTAAATCTTCTTTTTTTGGTACATCTATAATCAAATTTTTACACCTTTAGAATTTAATATCTCTGTGATGATTTTTTCTAAATTTGACAAGTTAATTTCAGGTACTTGAATTAAGGCTTTTCTTCCTTTGATTTTCTCACTTAAAATTTTTGTATGCAAAATATTTTCTCTTTTAAATTCCTGGAGATAGTTCCACAATTGAGAATAAGATTTAGGATCTAATCCTAAATTTTCACATATTACACGATATCTTTTCAAAATTTTAAGAAAAGAGATTTCAGTCAGATCACTAATCTTTAATGCCTTAACAACTGCATATAAAAACACTAATTTTTGCGATGAAATATATTTCAAAACATCTAATGTTGAGAATGGTACTAATTCTTGACTTCCAAGTCGAACACATTCAGCTGTTATGTATTTTAAATTTTTATTTTCTGCTATTTTAGTAGCTTTCCATAAAATATTCAATCCATATCTTACATCGCCATTATTATATGTTGATTCAGAAATCATTTCAATTAATTCAGTAGATATAATATTTTTTTTCAGACTTATATCTGCTCTATATTTCAAAATATCGAATATTTGTGGTTTTGAATAATTATTAAATTTTATAATATTTCTTTGTAGTGTACTCATTGTACTCTTGTCTATATTATTTAAACACGTAATGTCTCTTACAATTCCAATTATAGAAATTCTTTGCTGAGAATTGACGGAATCATCATTAATTCGGGTTAACAAGTAAATCAAATCTTCACCTTTATCAATAAGGTAATTCAATTCATCTAATACAATTAATAAATGTAAATTCTGGATATTTAGTAGATCTAATAATATTTCTAATAAGTCTTGAGGAGAATATCCTCTTTTAGGAAAATTTTTATTAATTATTCTAATTATTTTGATTAATACTTTATAGCTTGTTCTTTCTTTTCTACAATTAACATGAACATATTTAATAGCTATATTTCTTTTTTTTGATGCTTTTTTAAGCAAGTCTCCGAAATATTTGACGGTCACTGTTTTGCCTATTCCAATTTTACCTGTTATTAGAATCTTTCTTGAGATTGAATTTGGATTCGTGATTATAGTTAAAAAAAGCTGTGATAATAATGATAATTCTTTATCTCGGTGGAGTAGTTTATTAGGAACATAATTTATATCAAGTATACTCTCATCTTGAAATAATGACGGTTTTTTTAATAATTCTTCAAAATACTCCATATTTAAGAAAATCAGATCTTAGAAATTTATTATGAATTAAAGAGGAGGTTGTTTATAATAAAATAGAGACTAGTAATTTTTTATTATAAAAGATTTAATTTGTTAGATAAAAGTGTATTTAAACTCTTTTTAAGGAATTAAGAACTTCATTAAAGTTTAATTTATCAAATTTATGATTTTCATTAGATTTCATTTAAAGTTCATTGAGAGAAGATTATATTATTATTATTTTCAAAATTTACTTATTTAATTTTAGTACTTAATTGTAATATCTGCCAATAGTTTCTTTTTTTTTCTTTTTTTATAATTAAATACAGCCACAGAAAGCACCGCTAATATAATGGATATGAAAATAGCAATTAACAAATAATTATATTGAAAGGGTGAATTTTGTTTAGTTGACAAACTCAATCTTGCTGTTAAAGTTAGTGTTTTATTTTCTAATAAAAGAGTTCCATTAAAGAAGAACTCAATAACTATTACTTCGCAATCCTCATTGAAAACAAAAATTTCTTGAGAAAGAGATAAATTCAAAAACCCAAATTGATCAGTAAAATAGTTCTTTACATATGTTAAGGATTTATTATTAAATATCATCACTCTAACACAATAATTATTAAGTGTATTTAAGGAATTGTTTAGAAAATAGTAAAAGCGTAATTTGATCTTTAAATCTTCCTTCTTACCCAAATCCTCTTTGAACCCAATAATATCAACAAAAACAGGATTTTTCTCAAGGAAAATCTCATAAAAAAACATCGAGTCATTATAAAAACTATTGTTTTTAACTATAAATACTAAAATGTTTTTCCCTAATTCTAAATGCTTATGTGGAAAAAGATCGAATATTATTATTCCAGATTCATTTGTAATATAGTTTGACTGATATATTAATAATTCATTTGAAATTATGTTAAACAAGATTGATTGATTTATCAAAAAAGAGTTATCTCCTAAAAGTTCATCATAAAATCTTGCTGTAATACTTAAATTCTCACTAATATTTGCATGACTCTTAAATCTAATTAATTTACACAAGAGTGTTCGCTTCATTATTTCAACTTCTATTGTTTCTAGATAAGTTATTGCCATATCCATTGTACTAATTTGATAGTAATAACTAAAGAACTTGATAAAAAGAGTATTGGAGCCATTTGTAAAAGAAACATTTAAATTAATAATATTTATATTCCAACTTTTTTCAGAAAAGCCTATTTCATCATATTCTGATGAATTCCAAACAATATTATTAAAACAATCAAAAATCTGTATTTGAATATAAGCAATTTCATTATATTGATTATAATCTAATTCCCAAGATGCATTGATTTGAATATTTTCATTAATATAATATTCTTGTTTGTTAGAATTAAAAGAATATAAATTACAGAAAAAACAATGCCCAAAATTAATAAAATTAGAAAATATTATCAGAATAAAGAATGGAACTATAAGAAGAAATTTCTTTTTCACATTATAATTCTTTGCTTAAAAGTATAAAAACCAAAATAATTTATTTTGCCTAATATTTTAATCTAATAAGAAGAAATAAGGTTTAGTAATAGAAATGGGAAAGGTTAGAACAGTTTTAATTAAAAATGTTTCAAAAGAATTAATAAATAAATATCCTAGTGTATTTACTACTGATTTTGAGAAAAATAAAAAATTATTAGACAAATATTTAGAAATAGATTCAAAACATTTAAGAAATAGAATTTCAGGATATATTGTAAATTTATTAAAAATTAAAAGCAAAGAATAATTACCTTGGCTTCATTTGTAATTGTTTAACATTAACTAAGAATTTAAGGGATTAATATTAACGAAGATTCAAAAAAAATGGCAGATCTCCTTAGATCTGGTTATACTATGTTGAATATTGCATGTCCAATTTGTAAAAATCCAATTTTTCGAAATCGAAATAGAGAGACCTTTTGCCCAATTTGTAATAGAAAGGTATTAATTGTAGAAAATGAATCTAGTAAAGTTAATGAGAGATCTGAAAATAATAAGTTTCCAGATTCATTTAATCAAACGAAAAAATCGCTAGATTATAATAATGTCCATAATTCTGTAAAAGAAGTAATTTACGATAAAATAAAATGGATAGCAGAAAGACTAAAAAATGAGACTCAATTTGAAATAATCGAAAACTATATAAAAGTTTTGTTAAATCTCTATAAATTACTAGAAGAATTATTATCTGTAGATAATAGTGAAAAATAGAGTTAATAAAATTACTATTTTATAATAAAAGATATTCTGAATTCAAACATATTTTATTACAAATTGAACATATTTAAATAATTTAAGTGCTTCTGCCGGGATTTGAACCCGGGTCCCGAGGGTGAGAGCCTCGTATGCTCAGTCTTAATCCGAAATTATTAATATCAGGAATAAATTGACCACACTACACTACAGAAGCATTTTATCAATTAAAATCTCGAACGCACTAAATTTTATAAATTTAACTTAATTAAAAAAGTTAATAACATTTAACTATTTTTAAGCTTAAAAATTCAAAAATAAGAAGAATTTTTTACCTAAAATACGTTAATTACAATAGAGCTTATCTAGAATTTAAGGTGTTTAAAAAAAGGGGCTTAAGGAGATTCACATAATGATCACGAATTGAATATTCTGCAATATTAGTAACTTCAGAGATAATTTTTTGAGTTAAAATAGCTTTTTGGCAATATTTTTTAGCTAATAACTTATCTGCTAAATATATAATTGCGCCTGTTAGAATAAATGGATTTCTACCTCCACGTAGCCTAACGGGTAATATTTTTAGTATTTCGCGACATTCTATTATTAATTTATTTTGAAATTCTCTTTTTGACCAAAAGACTCCTTTTTTTTTTAGCCTTTCTACCAAATCTTTATGATTTATAACTTGATTGATTAATCTTATGAGATAATCTTCACTTTTATGAGGGGTGGAGTCAATTTTTAAATGATGTTTATATTCTATTCCATCTCTTAAGATTAATCTAGGATTAACTCGATGACCATAGTTTTGAAAAGCTGTAGAAATTTCATTGACAGTAATTGGTGCATTGTGATATTCTTTTCTTACAGCATAAAATATACAGAAAGCTATTAATGAGATGTTATTAATTACTTTAGCTTCACTTTTGATTATTTTTTTATAATAATATGCTGCGTTATTTCTAATATTTTTGTTTAGATTTAGGTATAATGAGATTTTATTTAAAATATTGAAGATTCTATACTCAGTTTCATGATTTTTAATCCTTAAAAATTGATCATAATTATTTTTTAGTCTTCTAAATAATTTTTGTTCATTTGGGGGTAAAAGCCTTCCTGTTTTATCTTTTAAAAATTTAGAATTTTCATAATCAATAAATGAACCTAATCCACCTATAAAATCTGTTCTTGCTCCCAAAGACACATATTGTTTACTTAAATTACTTTTTTTATAATTTTCATTAAAAATGAAAGAAGATTCTTTAAAAAACTCATTAATTACTAACCCACATTTATTGCAAATTCTTTCAAAGCTATTAATTATTATATCTCCACCACATTCAGGACATATTTCAAAAGCTTTAGTAATTTCTTCTTTTTGACTAATAGATATCACTAAATTCTGGTAATTTAAGACAAATAAATTCAACCTAATTTTAATTTAACTTCGTGGAATAATAATAGGCTAAAAAGAAATTGTATTACTACAAAATGGAATAATCTACTATAGAGAAGGAGAGGGAGATGATAAAAAATAAAAACTGTTGAATTTAAAACATTTAATTTAGAGGTATAATGATTTGAAAGAAATATTACAAACAATATTAAAAATTCATGAAATAAAATGAATCAGACTCCCAATAATATTGAAAAAATTAGAAATGTACCACATAATAATTTAAAATTGTTGAAAGAAATAATCAATAAGTTAAACAAAATATTTTCCGGAAAAAGAGAAATTATGTATTCAGATATTATTAATTTAATTTCTAGAGAAGGAAATTCGGGAGAAGAATATAATCAAATACTTTTATGGTGTAATTATAAAATTAGATTAGGAGAGATTTTTTTTAAGGTTTAAACAATACTTTTAAATTCGAACTTTTTTCTCAGATATTTAATTTGTAAAAAAGTTAAAATATCAAAAAGGACTTATAAATACTTAATTATAATAATACTTATTAATATAATTTAATAAAATTAGAAGAATATTTCATTAATTACATATTCTTAATTAAAAATATTAAAAAGAACGATTTGTTTACTGGCAAATTTAATATAGAAGGTAGATTTCTCTATGGTTCGATTCACAGCAGATCATAAAGTTTATATTAAGATTCTTTATTGGGGGATGGCAGGATCAGGAAAAACAACAATTGTAGATACACTTTATAGATTCACAAAAGAGAATTATAAAGACATAGCCCCTACTGGGAATCTAACTAAAATTTCAATGGCGAGTGGATCAACATTATATTTTGATAGGGGCATCTTTCGATCCACAAAACAACAAAGTAGAGGAAAAGTTTTTTATCATGTATATACTGTTGCAGGTCAAAGGAGATTTTCTCCGTTAAGGAAGAAAATTTTTAAGGGAACAGATGGTGTTATTTTCACTGTTGATTCACAAACTCATTTCTTTGAAGACAATATAGAATCTTTAAAAGAATTGAAAAATATTACAAGAGGTAAATTAATTAAGGAAATCCCCCTTATTGTAATGCTCAATAAACAAGATCTTAAAGAGGTTATAGGCGAAGAAGATTTTAAGCAAGTTTTAAAAGATGAAAAACTTTGGTATGAACCAGATGATAAATTATATTTTTGGAATCCCATAATTTATAAAACCTGTGCTTTGTATGAAAAAAGAAAAGATGTATATCGCAGTTTTTCTGAATGTGCTAGGAGAACAGGATTATATCAAATATATGGTGATGGTGAAGCTCCAGAAGAATTTAAAGAGTTCCGTGATTTTTAAATAATAAAGAATAAAAAATCCTGTTACTTCACAGTCAGAGCAAATTTGATTTCATTTATAAATAACTTATATGAATACGATAATAAGGAGTCAGTAAAGGTTGTAAAGATTCGATGAAAACGACTAGATAAGGATGATCTACTAAAAGTAGGAATGATAATTTATAGTTACTTTGAGGATTATAAAAACCTTAGCTCCTTTGAATAAATTTTACCAAATATATTAAAATATAAAAGTTTGTCTGCATTTTTATGAATAACTTCTAAAAGAACAGATGTGGCTTAAAACGGGTTTATATAATAATATAAAGGATAATTTACCGAAACAATTTTCTATTTTTCAATTTATGAGTATTTTAGGAATTGAAGCATTAGAAGTGAGAAAAGTTAGAAATTTACTAAAACAATTTTATTTACATGGCTATATAAAGAGAATTTCGAAAAATATGTATAAAAAAGTTGAAAATGAAAATAAAGATTAATTATTTAAACTTAAATTAATAACTAGCTGCGGAAATATAAAATTGATTAGCTGACTAAATGAATCCAATATTCCTTTTCCATTTATAGCTTCTGTTTTTTTTAATGTAAGATTTTTAAATTTGCTATAATCAATTAGGGATAAGAATTCTGATTTATTTAATTTTTTTATACCTTGTAGATCATACTTATTTAATGATATTACGATGGGAATATTATAAATCTCCATTCCAAATAACGTTTTCAATTCGTTCCACGATCTTAAATTATGTTCCAAAAATTCGCTTTGAGAATCAACAACGAATATTATGCCATCTACTCCGTTTAGGGTAGCTGGGCGAGTAATTGCATAAAAATCTTGACCTGTGGCAGAATATACTAAAAATTTTAAATCCCATTTAGTCCCACTAAACTGTAAAACTCCAAAATCAAAAAAGAGTGTTCGTCCAACAGTGCTATCAATGGATTTTAAAGATTTTTCTTTTTTAAAAAAAGAAAAAAGATATTTTACAGAAGTTGTTTTTCCTGACATTGCAGGGCCGTAATATACAATTTTTACCTGTAATGTTTTATTCTCAAAATCAAATATCATGGTTAATTCTAACCCCATAATGAAACTATTTTATCACCAATAAAAGTCTTTTTACCATCTTCAATCAAATCAGAAAAATCTTCGCCCCATTCTTTCAATATAAATGAAATTATTCGTTCTATAGGTGCATCCTCGTAATCAATAGTTTCTAAAAGAGTTTTACTTCCTATTTTAGCGTGAATTTCGATATCATTTAATAAATTCAATCTTGATAAGATAAAAAAAGCACGTTTTGAACCGGAATAGAAATTTTGAATTTCTCTTTTAAAAATATTTTTCTTTAACTCAGTTTTTTCTATTTCAAAATCTACTAATGTTTTAATTAAATCTTTATCAAGGTTATTCAGTTTTGTCTTATCATTTAAAACTCTTTTCATTTTTATGATAGATTTTTCTGTGTCTTGAGAAATCTTTTTAAATATATTTTGTTCTAATGGTAAATCTACTGTTTTTGGATTAATTCTTTCAAAATTTACTGATAACTTATTAGAAGAAAGAGTTATATATAATGCTTCTTCAACTTTTTCCCTTACCTGATTTCTTATTGAAAAAAAATCTTCTTTTTTAGTAGGAATAACTATTCCGATTAGCCAAGACTCAAACTTATTAAATTGACTTAATGCTTTGAATGCAACATTGCAATGACATCGAATATGTGCTCTCTGAGAGTTATAATCAATATTTTCATTAAAAATTAAACTTTCATATTCACTATTAGATATAAAATCAGTATAAAAGACATATTCCTTTCTAAAATGTATAAGTTCAGATAAATCAATTAAAAAGTTATCAATTTTATCTGAATCATCACCATAAACTATAATTGGAATTCTATCTAAAAGGCAATAAAGAATTAAGGAAGAATAATTTCTTTTAAATTTGTCAAAAATTTCGAAGAATTTCATATTTTCACCAGTGCTATTTAATTATTAATTCTCCTAACATCCTTTTAATATCAAATGTCCTATGTTCTTGAATATCAGACGCTTCTTTGATAAGTGTACTAACTTTTTTAGTAAATTGGGGGAGAATTAGTCTTATTAAGCCTAATTTTTGTCTCATTTTTCCAATAATAGTACTAAATACTGCTTTTCCTAACCCATCGATAAATTGAAAGGTATTATCACAATCCAATAGTATTCTTTCGGCATGCATTTTCTTCAACATCCATGCACATCTATTAGCTGTTTGAAAAAGTGAATAACTCATTGCTGATATCTTGTCTAATTTCTCTGAACTCATATCAACTTTTTTTAATAATTTTGAAGCGATAAATCCTCCTTCGATAGTTATAAAAGCATATTTTAAATCAGGAATCGTTAAAGAGATATTATTCAAAACTTTTTTTAATTCTAATGATATTGTTTTTGAGAAGCTTAATGAAAAGGGAGATATCTTTAGATTGAATTCTTCATTTTCTTTAACATTAAATCCTTCGATGATGTTTTGAATTTTCTGACTATTGAATTGTATTAAGGGTGGTTTAAAAGACTCTCCAGATGTTATTAGACTAGTCTTAATCTTCCTTAAACATTCATTGGTTTGTAAAAATATTCCCCCTAAATTGATATTGGGCTGTGCTGTAATTGCTATGAAGAATTCATGATTCTTATCCAAAATATTTTGTATTTCTAAAATCTTATTTAATGAGTTATGGACAGGACTGTTCAAGGGGGCAATTAAGATTTTTGCTTTTTTCCCTTCTATCAAGATATATTTTAGATCCTTAGGATGCAAATGAATACCAACATTAAAAATTGCACTAGTAGCAGAACTTACATTAAAAATTTCATCTTTCGAAAACCATACTCCAGTTGATTGAATTGGATTCCCGTCTCTTTGTGTTAAAACAG
>CAYSZJ010000006.1:3647-58806 GCA_964435435.1 uncultured archaeon | reverse complement strand
CTTTAAATTATCAAAATGCTTACCAACATAAGAACCACATATGAAGATTTTATAATGTGTCGTTCCAATAACAGAAAAAGTTTCATAGAATTCATCTAAAAACCGTTCCCATGCATCTTTAGGATGATCTATCATTTTATACTGGAAACAATGTAGCTTTAGAAATTTACTTATTGATTAATTGTTAAAAATTATTAGTAGTTAAATTAATTTAAAACTTGATTTTTTAAAAAGCCTCGAATTCATCAAAAGCATCCTCATCATCCCACCATTCTTTATCATAATTCGCAGCATAGTCATTATAATATTTCCTTCGAAATTTTATAATCTCTTCTATCTTATCTTCTTTCTTTTTCATTTTGGGATCATGATCTTTTCATAACTTTAAAAATAATAGTCGAGGGCACAATTTTTATTATATCTGAAGGGGGTTCAAGCATTCTTTCTATACTAAAACCTATTTCAATTAACTCATTTATTATATCACTAATTTTAGACGCATGAACTTTAACTGGAATACTTGTTGATTCCTTCCATTCCCATACTTCTTTAAAATAATTTTCAGTTATTTTAAGTTCTGTTGGATTTTCACCTAAAATATTCCAAGTAGGATGTTGCATACTAAAAACAAATATGCCTTTATCTTTTAAAATTCTGTAAGCCTCTTTAAAAGCAGCTTTTAAGTCTTGCGCCCAATCTAAAGCGTATGTGGATATCGCAATGTCAAAAAATTTATTCCCAAGCATATATAGGTTCTCAAAATCACCTTCAATTAATTCAATATCAACACCATGCTTTTCTACTGAATTTCGGGCATATTTTAATTGTTCAGTGGATAAATCTACCCCAGTACATTTAGCTCCTTGTTTTGTAAGTGTTATAGAATTTTCAGCACCACCACATCCAAGTTCAATAACTTTCTTTCCCTTAACACCACCTAATAAGTTAAGCTCAGATTCCTTTGCATATCCTTCTGCATATTCAATATCATTATATAAAATATGACGTTTTTTCTGATATTCTAAAGCAGTTAAATTCCAATGATCTCTAATATTATCTTTACTCATAATTAATCCCAATTAATAACTATTCTACGATTACTTGAATTCATTGAGATATAGATTTAAATCATTAAGAGTCTCAAATTTTTTTAATTCAGCGTTATGTTCTTAATATTTACCTCGTAAAATAGACATTTTGGCATAATAATCCATAAGAATATAATTATTAAATAAATTTTATTTTAATGTTAGTAATTGGTATTGAACATTAAAAAAAAACTAAAATAGGAGGAATAAAATAATGAAAGATTTAACTGTTGTTTTGGAAAATCGTCCAGGTAAGTTAGCTGATATGGGCGAACTATTAGGCAAAAATGGCATTAATATGGAAGGAATATGTGGATTTCCCTCGAAAGGTGAAGCTATAATACATATTCTCGTGGAAGAGGAAACTACCACTCGCTACATACTCGAAGAAGCTGGTTATGAAGTACGGGCTGTACGGGACGTTTTAGTTATAGATATTGGCAATATTGTGGGAAAACCAGGTACAGGAGGAAACATGGCTCGTAAAATTGGGAGTGCTGGCGTTAATATTGATTTAATATATTTTGCTGAGAATAACAGAATAGTGATCGGAGTTGACAACTTAGACAAAGCTCGCGCCGTTTTGAAATGAATTTTTCAAAAATTCTTATCTAATATAATTAAAATTTCCTTAAATTGAAAGTTAGTTGAATAAATTGCCCTTGCTTAAAAAGTAGGAATCATAAACATGGTGTTTGATAAAAAAAAATTTATAATAATTATTTTAGGAATTTTATCAATCATTATAGTTTTTTTAGCACCTTATGGATATCATATAGACTTAGGTCCTGGGCCTAATTCTATAACAGCAATGATTTGGGAATATTCAACTTATTACTCTTTTAGATATCTATCTCCATTGAGATATTATGTTCAATTTTATATATTTCGAATTGTTGTTCTTTACTATATCTTTAGGTTCCTTCAAGAAAAAGTATCAATAAAGAGGGTTATTATTGTGGGAATAATTAGTGAGGTAATCCCCTTAATTCTCTCGATTCCTGGAGCGCTAATACTTAACTCAGAAGGGGATAATCTTATGCCAATTGTAATTTCAATTCCAATATTACTTTTATTTAATGTGCTCGTTGTTTATATATTTGCAAATTTTAAAAGGGAAAATTAAATATAAAACCCCTCAAACGTTAGAACTACAGATTTTTCTCCATTATCCACATATTAACCTTACTGAAATGGATAATATTTAGAGTACAAAAATATTTAAATTTTGATCTCATTTTTATGACTAATTTCTCTAAAACATTGCCTTTTAAAAATCTAGGTTTAAATTAATCAATATGATTATTGATCATGTCGACAAAACTATAAGTATAAAAATAGTCATCTCTATATCTATATCATCACTGATTATTTTCTTAATTAATTGATCAGAAGGTAACCCAACAAGTCTTAAATTATCTCTTTTCACTAAATTTTCATTGAAATCAAAAAGGGAGATAGAATTTTTTTTACAAATAATTAGAATGGGGCACCACGGGGGAGGGAAGTAATAATTATCAAAGAGATCAGGGAAAAAAATAAATTGCTATTTTGTTTATCTTAAAGTAAGATAAGAAATTAATGATTTAAAGATAATTAGTATTATTTCTTCAATGATTATGACAGATAAGTTTGTACAAATAAAGTCTTATAATTTTTTAGGGAAATCAGAATGAAATCAAATCAAAAAACAAAATTAATAATTCTATTAAATTTAGGAATCTTTTTCGCTTTTTCGCCTATGATTACCACTAATCTTAGTTATATTACAGATAAGATAAACAATACTTTGGACTATAGCGATGATTTTAATTTAGATAAGGATAATTTAAAAATCTCAGCTGTATCAGGACCGATTTACATTGATGATAATAATCCAAGTTCTAATTGGTCTGTTGCTAAAAATACAGGATTATGTAATGGTTCAGGTACTTATTTAGATCCATATATTATTGAAGATATGGTAATCGATGCTGGGGGATCAGTTAGTGGCATCTTAATTGAAAACTCCTATGTGAACTTTAGGATTGAAAATTGTACTGTGTTCAACGGGGATCCAGCAGGGATCTTTTTATCAAATGTTAATAATTCCCAATTAATTGATAATAATTGTTCAACTAATCTTTTTGGGATAAGGTTATATTTTAGCCATAGCAACACCATTTCAGAAAACAGCGTAAATAATAACAATGAAGGGGGGATAAGGTTAGATTATTGCCAAAATAACACCATTTCGGGAAACATTGCGAATAACAATACTAATCCTGAGATAACTATAAGCCCCGCTGGGATATTTTTATCTAGATGTCAAAATAATATTATTTCCGGAAACATCGTTAATTACAATAGCTTTGGGATATGGGTATGGGAGAGTAAAAATAACACCATTTCGGGAAACATTGTAAATATCAACACTTTTCCGGGGATAGTTTTATATTATAGTAATTATACAATGGTTTCGGGAAATACGGCAAATAATAACTGGAATGGAATACAATTACTTATTAGTCATAGCAACAATATTTCTGCAAACACAGCAAATAACAATAGCGTAATTGGGATAGAATTAACTTATAGTAATTATAACATCATTTCGGGAAATAATTTAATTGGAAATAAAAAATGCATATCTGAAGATCATTGCCAAGGAAATGAATATAGTGATAACGGTTCTTGTACATATGGTCAAGGCGGTGGAGGAATTCCCGGATATAATCTACTTGTTTTACTTGGTATTATATTTGTTGTAGTAATTATTATAAGTAAAAAAAAAAGAAATGCTGAGAGTTCAGATATGGATGCTCAGGAGTTAGCAAAAAAGATTCAATAATTAAAAAAATTGGAATCGTGCTGTTTTAAAGCATCTGTAGGAACCAAACACAACTTTTTTAAAATATTTATATTAATTTTATCTTTTGTATCATTAGGAGTATGCATATAGCCATATGCTTCCACTTCACCAATTCCATATCCTTGTAGCCCCCGATCTCCTAAAAAACCTCCATCGGAATGAGTGCCGATAACTCTTTTTGTAATGAAATGTCTGATCATAAGATTTCTGTTGTTATTTAAAAGCAAAGAATCAATATTCTTCGCATGATCTCCTTCTTTTCCTCCTGGAAATAGGTACACATGGTTTGCTATTGATTCAAAATTAAATATTACCGATTTATTAGGATTAAAATTTTTCAAATTATTATAAAAATGCCTAATACCCATTGTTCCGCATTCTTCAGCGCCAGTAAAAAGAAACCATAAGTTATAATTGGTTAATCTGTTTTCAGGATTAGCATAATAGTTTACTAGTTCTAAATTGCACGCTATACAAGAAGCGTTATCAACAGCACCAGCAGATCTATTATCTGTAATGTTAAGGAGCATTATTATAGAGGCAAATAGGTTCAATATTAATAGAAATAGTCCTATAAGATAAAAAATTATTTCAAATCCTAGAAATACCACGTTTTTAAGGATTATTATAACCGTAAGAACAATTGACGAGGAAATCCAAAGTTTAATTGTTCTTATACGAGTTCTAATCTTGAATCTTTGTCCCTTGGAATCTAAATGACTTATAAACATGATAATTCTATCCTTATTTTTTATATCATATGATAAAGATTTAATCTTTACAAGAAGGTTTTGGGAATTTAATCTTGTAATAAATTGAATTCTTTCGGGTTTTCTTGTCAATATGATAGAAGTAATCAGTATTCCGAGTAATATAAGTATTAAAACAAAAGACAGAATCATATACAGATTAAAGTATAATACTAACAAAATTAAAGAAACGGATAAAAATGCTATTTTAGGATAAATCCTAGAATAAAACGAACTGAATGTAAATTGCTGGATTTCAAATTCTAGATTCAAATTTTCTACGTTTCTTTTTACACTATTAAAAGCTTCAAGTTCAAATCCCGTTCCAGATAATCGAGGAAAAGCAAATTTTTTAAGATTTTTCTTAATGCGGGTTTCTTTAATCATAATATGGGTGAAAAGGATACAAAAAGATATAATTAAGTAAAGTTGTTTAATTTTTATTTACTTTTATACTAACTTATTTTTTTATATGATACAACTTTAATTTGACCTCTAAGGAAGGCTAATACTTAACTCAGAAGGGGACAATCTTATGCCAACTATAGTTTCAATTCCAATATTACTTTTATTTGATCTACTCGTTGTTTATATATTTCCAAATATTAAAAGGGAAAATTAAATATTAACCTCACTGAAACGGATAATATCTAGAGTATAAAAATAATTAAATTTGGATCTCATTTTTATGACTAATTTCCCTAAAAAATTGCCTTTTAAAAATCTAGGTTTAAATTAATCAATATGATTATTGATCATGTTGATAAGACTATCAGCATAAAAATTGTATATTTTGGACCCGCTTTTTCAGGCAAGACGACATCAATCAAGGCTTTATTTTCCCATTTAGGTAAGGGGGAGGATCTATATAGCATCGAGAGTACAGTAAACAGGACTTTATTTTTTGATTATGGAACTGTTACGTTTCAAAATGAAGAATGGCAACTTAAAATTCATATTTATACTACAACAGGTCAAGATTTTTATATTATTACCAGACCAATTACTTTACGGGCAGTTGATGGGATAATTTTTGTATTAGATTCTCATAAAGAAGTTTATAATCGAAATTTAGCATCATGGAAAGAACTTTTCACATATTTCCAAGAATCTATTGAGGATATACCGATTATACTGGCTTTTAATAAACAAGATTTATTGGAAAAATTTAATCCTACCGAATTTTTAAGAGAAATTGAGTATCATAAATATAAAAACGTGGATTCAAGATATACTGCAGCAATCAACGGAAATGGAATCCTAGAATGTTTTGAAGACATTTTAAGGTTAATTTTAGGTAAATATTATAAATACAAATTACTTTCAGCTGTTAATTGATTAGAAAGTTAGTCGTCTAGATCGCTTCCAAACCTATAACGTTTTCCTTTTCTTACCCAATTATCTAGTCCCATTTTTAATATAGCGTGGAAATTCTTTATGTAGGCATCATCATGAAGTTCTTCCTGAGTTTTCAATTTTTCACAATCCTCAAAAATTTCACTTATAGTATAAACTTATCTTTAGATAAAAGCACTTATTTTTCTTTTTTAATGCTCTCATTAATGAGATTTTTAATCCAATCAATTTTTTGAGGATTTTGCTTTAAAATTTTTTTTAATAACTCTTGACTATTAACATTATCAGGTTCAATTTCTAATAAGTAATTACAAAAATCAAGGGCATTATCAAAAAATTCGAGTTCACATGATATCAACGTTAAATCAAGCAAAAATTCCATATTATTAGGGCCTTCCAAAAATAAATTAAGCTTTTCATTAAGCTTCATGTATTTTTTAATAAATTTCTTCACTTTTTTTGCTGGTTCTATAATATCTTCATGTCCTTCGCAAAGTATATCGATGTTGAAATGGAGTAGTTTTTGCATTGATTTGAGATACTCTTCTAAATTATCGCCACGAAAATTTAAAACTACACCAGGAAGATCTCCACCAAAAAGAATCTTTTTTTTCCTTATTTCTAGAAGATAAGCTACTGATCCTGGAGTATGTCCTGGAATGTGAATACATTGGAATTGAAATTTCCCGAATTTTAGAATTTCATTATCAGACTTAATTATTTTTGCTAATTTAACAGGTTGATATTTGTAATCCCCATAGTATTGGTCAATATATTGACCGGTTGGTTTTCGCTCAATTTGGTCAGCATCAAGTTCATGTGCGTAAAATTTGATATTCTCATTGAATTTTTTTAATTTAAAACAAGCACCAAAATGGTCCAAATGACCATGAGTTATAAGACAATGTTTTATATCCTTTAAATAAAAACCTTCTTTCTCAATAACTTGAATTGGTTCTATATTAAGCCCAACATCAATTAATACTAAGCCATCCTCACTTTTTGTATCAACCATATAAACACAACAATCATCAGCATGAGGATCATAAGGTTTAACTACATAAACATTGTCGCATACTAATTTCATACTTGTTCCAATTCAATCTATTTTATTTAGTAATTATATTGGATCTAATTATTTTATAATTAAATTTTCTGAATTAACAGATTTAATGATATTTTGTAATATAACAAATAAACCGATATTAGATATATTTTTATTAAAAAAAGCTTTCAAATTGAATTTATTAGAGACTATGTGTTTATAAAAAAAGTATGTTTTAATGTATTATTCAAGGTATGAATAAAAAATTTGGTGGATGAAATTTGAAATTAGAATTAAAAGATGTTAAAGAAGAAGAGAGAGGAATACTCGCTCCATGTGGGATTATTTGTTTAGGATGCGATACATATACTGGAGAAGGTTTAGAAGCAGCAAAAAAACTTAAAAGTATTTGGGAAGGAGGAAACTTGATAGATACCAGTATGGCTATTGGATTAAATCCTAATGAGATAAAAATGACCTTAGAAACATTGAATCAATATATTGAAAAAGCTGATAGAGGAAAGTGTCCTGGATGTTTTACAGGAGGATTTGCTGCTCAATTTTGCGGTATAGCGAAATGTGTCAAATCTAAAGGATATTGGACTTGTGCTGAATGTGAAGATTACGATCCTACGACAGAAATACCATGCTCTCATGAGCAATCTGCTCCAGTACCGATGGCTGATCCTGGACAAATGACTAAAATGATTTGCACGAGATATAGTAAAAATACTTGTGAAAATTTGAAAAGATGTCGTGAGATTGGCTATAATGCATTCATAAAAGAAGTTAAAGAAAAAATCGCAAATGGTTGGAGAACTTGGCAGGTAATCAGTAATGAGATGGTCTTTACAAATGCTATGAAAAAATAGCTTGTTTTAGATGATTTTTTGATCAATTACCTTAATTATTTTCTTTTTAAATATACCTACTTTAATTTATCATAAAGATATTTAGAATAGAATATTATAAAATTCGACTTTCAGATTGTGAAACAGTTTTTATAGGCCTCAAAACGACACATACCCTCTCAACACTTTTTACATCGGCTCGAGCACGAAATGACTCTATTAACGCATCTAATTCAACTATTTCTGGGATGTTAACCTTTACTAAAACTCCACATTCTCCAGCGAGGAAATACACTTCTTCACATTGAGGAAGGATTTGTGCTTCTCTCAATAATTCTTTTGTCTCAGCTAGGGTTTTTGGAATAAGGGTAATGAAAGCAATAATACATCTTTCATCTTCGCGACAGATCTTTATAGTAAATTTCTCAATTACGCCTTCGTCTTGTAGCTTGATAACTCTTTTTCTTACAGTAGATTCAGATAAGTTTACCTTTGGATCTGCTGCTATCTCATGATATGGTCTTCTCGAATCCTCAAGAAGCATTTCAAGTATTCTTTTATCTTTTTCATCAAGGTTTTTCATAATCGACTCTCTTATTTTTTTCTCAATTTATAAAAAAAATTAATTTATTTTTTAAAAAATCACTTTTTATCAATTTTATTTATTTGATATTAGAAATCTTTAAGTAGCTCTGAGAGAATTCTTTCGTAATGCACACTCATGCAGTGAATACCAGCAGCTTTGGTAGTTTTCTTAATTTCTTGGATAAATGGTTCAAAAAATTCTAAATTTATTTTGTCAATTTTAGCATATTTCTCTTTTTTGTCTTTAATTTTTTTGGTTGCTTTTAAAGTATCTAAAAAATCCTTAGGAACTGAAACGCCTGGGATATATTCATTAAAGTACCATGCAATTCCATAATTTTTAATAGGGAATAAGCCAAGTAAGACGGGAGTGTTGAATCTCTCTAGTTCTTTTAGAAATTCTTTAGCATCATCAATATCAAATGACGTTTGGGTTTGAATGAAATCTGCGCCTACTTCTACTTTTCTGCCGACTTTTAAAATTTCAGGCTCTCGTGGGTTTGAATTAGGATTTGCAGCACACCCCACATTTATTTCGGGCTTTCCACCCCCTATTTCATTTCCCTCTAGATCTGTTCCTTCATCAACCATTTTCGAAACGAGTGCAATCAATTGAGTAGAATCTAAATCATACACCGGTCTAGCATTTTTATGATCGCCAAGAGCAGAATGATCACCAGTTAAAGCAAGTAAATTTTTAAGCCCGAGAATTGCTCCACCCAAGATATCACCAAATAAAGCAATTCGATTTCTATCTCTAACGGTCATCTGCCAGATAGCTTCTAGTCCAACTTTTTCTTGAACTAAATAGCATGGAACCATTGAACATGTGTAAGCATCTCCTTGTGGTCCATCGGTGACATTAGCAGCAATTATTTTTCCAGTTTTTTTCATTTCTTCCGCAGAATGAAGCACATGGCTTAAATCAAAATCCTTTTCAGGTTCTAATTCGCCAGTAAACACAAATTTACCTTCTTTGATTGTTTTTACTAAATTACTAAATGCTGGTCTATTAGCCATTCTATGCTTCTTCCTCCTTTTTTGATTCTGCCTCATTTGAAATAGATTCATAGATATGAATAAATCGTGGACTTGACCATAACTGATAATTCCTTGGAGGTCTATATTTTGTGAATAGATCAAGCCTATTAAATTTCTTTAGTCGTTCCCATATTTTTACCCACGCACAATCATGTATATACCCTCCTACTTCACACTTGCCTTCAACTTGACCACCACAAGGACCATTACTCAAGTTTTTAGCACAACCAGCCATAGGGCAAATACCACCTGTAACTCCTAATAAGCATTCACCGCAAGTCTCACAATATTCGGTAAAATAATTTTCTCCCTGATTCTCAGCTCCACCAAACATACTGTCTTGTGCTGGAAAAGTTAGAATAGTAGGGAATATTCTATTTAACATACCCACTCCTAAACCACATGCCAATGAGACAATTGCATCATATTCTTCAACAAATGGTCTTATTGTTGTAGCAGCAATCCTATCATCACACTGCCTTAAAACAGTAATAGCTCTCCACTTTAATTCTTTTCCTTCACTCCTTGATTTCAATTCTAACATCTGTGCTAAAACTTTTGCTTCATTAATAGACCGTGGAGGTTGACAGCAACCATCGCACCCTGCAACTAAGATTTTCGAATACGGTTTTATCATATCATAAATTTCTTCAATATCTTTTTGTTTAGTAATTATCATATTAAAAACTCCTAATTTTATGAACTTGATAAAATAATTATTTTGTTATCACTACCTCTTTTTTTTTATAATCATTTTTAATAGGACCTAACTCTTTCAATTTTTCAGTAAAATCAGTTATGGTTTGAGCGAAAAGCTTTCCTTCACTTGCGGAAATCCACTTTCGCAGAAATCTTTCTGGATTAATACCGAGAGATCCTAGTGTTTTTTCAATTTCATTAGTTCTTCTTAAAGTATCCTGATTTCCAGCAATATAGTGGCAATCGCCAAGATGACATCCACCAATGAAGACACCATCAGCGCTATTTAAAAAGGCTTGATATATAAAACTTTTAGGAATGCCACCAGAACACATAACTCGTATAGTTCTTATATTTGGAGGATATTGATAACGACTCACACCAGCTAAATCTGCGCCAGCGTAACTACACCAATTACAGAGAAACGCAACAATTCTAGGGTGTCCATCAGAAACTTCAATTTTAGCGGCCTCTGTTATCATAGGTTCAATTTGAATGCGTCCAAAATGACTTATAGTTATAGCCTCTGCGGGACATTCAGCTGCGCAATCTCCACAACCTTTACAAAGTAGAGGATTGACTTCAGAAACCATTAAACCTTCCTCATATTTTACTCCAATAGCACCATAATTACACACTTCAGCACACCTATTACATCCAATACATAAAGCAGGATCAACTTTGGAAATAACTCCCTCAGTTACTAAAATATCTTTAGATATAATTGTTGTTGCTCTTGAAGCTGCTGCATTAGATTGTGATATTGATTCTGATATATCTGCTGGCCAATGAGCAGAACCACATAAAAATACACCATCGGTCGCAAATTCGACAGGTCGTAATTTCACATGAGCTTCTAGAAAGAACTTATTCTCTTCTAATGGAACTTTTAACATTTTAGCTAATTGTTCTGAATCTTCATTAGCAATAAGCGGCATAGATAAAACAATAAGATCATAAGGCAAACCAATTATTTGATTCATATATTCATTATAAACTTCAATATGATCTTTCTTAATGATTGGAGGTTTTTCAGGTAAATATTTTATAAATAAAATGCCCATCTCTCTTGCTTTTCTATAATACTCCTCATAAGTAACCCCCTGAGTTTGTATATCTCGAAAAATTATATTAATATGTGCATCGGGATTTTGTTCCTTAATTAACATTCCATTTTTAAGAGCGGTCATACAACATATATTTGAACAGTATTTCCGCTCTTCATTTCTACATCCCACACACTGAATCATGACAACATTTTTTGCATTAACTTTATTTTCTTTTAGTAATTCCTCTAACTCTAATTGACTAATTATATTTTTTCCATTATAATCATAATAACCATCCGGCGATAAAGGAATTGCCCCAGTAGCAACAATAATAACTCCTGCATCAAATTCTATGATATTATTATTTTGTCTTATATTCACTTTATAGTTCCCTACATAACCTTCAATTTTCTCTAGAATCGCAGATTTGTATACATTTATTTTCTTATGACTCTCAACTAAATTCCGTATTTCTAATAAATTTGAAGCATCTTCATTAGTAGGAAATACTTTGTTTAAATATTTGATCAATCCTCCTAATTCAGAATCTTTTTCTATTAAATTTACCTCGAAATTTTGGTTTGCTAAATTTAATGCTGCATTCATTCCAGAAATGCCCCCGCCAATAACTAAAGCAGAAGGGGTTACACCCACTTGCATTTTTTCTAATGGTTCTAACAGAGCTGCTTTATACACTCCCATTCTAATAAGATCTTTAGCTTTTTCAGTTCCTTTTTCTGGTTCTTTCATATGAACCCATGAATCTTGATCTCGAATATTAACCATTTCAAATAGATAAGGATTTAAACCCGCTTCTTGGCAAGTTGCTCTAAATAATGGTTCATGTGTTCGTGGAGAACACGATGCTACAATAACACGATTTAAATTATGTTCCTTTATATTTTCTCTGATCTCATTTAATCCACCTTCTGAACATGTATACAGATTATCAGCAGCATAAACTACATTTGGTAATGTTTTAGCGTAATCAGTTAAACTAGATATATCTAAAACACCGCCTATATTTGTGCCACAATGACAAATAAAAACTCCAATTCTTATTTCATTGTCAGACATTTTTTAATCCCTCATGATTATTTCTGCAGCTTTAGCAGCTGCTCCGCTTGCATCGATTACTGAATTTGGAATATCCATTGGGTCTCTACAAGCCCCACAGAGAAATATTCCTTCTTTAGATGATTTCTGTGGATGGAAATGGTTTCCTTTAAAAAAGTTATATTCATTTAGTTCAATTCCTAATATTTTTGCCAATTCAACAGCATCTTTTTTAGGTACAATAGTAGTAGCTAAAATAACTAAATCAAAATTAAGTTGTTTAACTTGTGAAGTATTAATATCTTCATAGATAATGAGAGGATTTCTTTGATCGTCTTCTAATATTTTGGCTACTTTTCCTTTAATATAACTAATGGCATAATCATCATTTCCTCTTTGAATATATTCTCGAAAACCTTTACCAGCGGCTCTGAGATCAATATAAAATATTGAAGTTTCTATTTCATTATCATGCTCATAAGCAATCATAGCTTCTTTTGTGGTATACATGCAACAGCAAGATGAACAATATGGATTGTTTTTTATATCTCTTGATCCTACACAATTAATAAAAGCAAGTTTCTTAGGTTCTTTTTTATCTGAGGGTCTCATCAAATGACCACCCAAAGGTCCTGAAGCACTTATTAATCGTTCAAATTCTAAAGCAGTAATTACATTTGGATATCGACTATATCCTAATGATTCAATGGATTTTGGATTAAAGATATCATATCCAGTTGCCACGATGATTGATCCAATATTTAATTCAATTTCTTCATCTTCTTGCTCAAAATCTATTGCCTCTCTTTCACATACTTTTTCACAGATTCTACAAGCCCCTTTTGTGAAAAATAAACAGTTTTCTCTGTCAATCGTCATTATTGAGGGAACTCCTTGAATATAATCTATATAAATCGCTCTACGCTTTCTCAATTTCATATCAAATTCGTCATCTACTCTCATAGGACATTTTTCTATGCATACTCCACAATTTATGCATAGATCTTCTTTCACATACCTGGCTTTCTTTAGTAGCTTTGCTTTAAAATTACCTGCTTCACCTGATAAGCTTATTACTTCTGATAAGGTATGCAATGTAATGTTTGGATGTCGAAAACATTCTGCGAGTTTTGGTGCTAAAATACAAATAGAACAATCATTTGTAGGGAAAGTTTTATCAAGTTGAGCCATTCTTCCACCAATACATGCATTCTTTTCAATTAATTCAACTATTAAACCTCTTTCAGCTAAATCTAAAGATGCTTGAATTCCTGCTATTCCCCCTCCTATAACCATTACACTTTTTGAATTTTCACCCAAATTGAAACACCTACCATATTTCAAGTTATTTTTTGTAAAATATCATTAACCTTAATCCTATGGAAATTTAATCCAAGTTCTTTTGTATCTATTCCTAATGCTACAGCAATGATTTCAGTTATATAGAAGACTGGAAAATTGAAGTCTGTATTTTTCTTTTTATTTATTTCTCTCTGATTGAAATCAAATTGCTGATAACAAGCTGGACAAACAACCGCAATACAGTCTACTCCTGCTTCTTCCATACTTTGGAGTTTACTTTCTAACATATTTAGAGAGATATCTTTATCAGTTTTTTCTAATGGATTACCGCAACAATCATTCTTTAAGCTGTAATCAATAGGATCTGCTCCAATCGCTTCAATTAACTTATCTAATGTTTCAGGATTAAGTGGATCGTCCCAATTCATTATTTCAGATGGTCGAAGATAATGACAACCAGGATGACCCGCGACTTTCAAATCTTTTAAAGGTTTTTTGACCTTTTCTTTGATTTTATCAAGATTTTCATATAATACTTGGGCAAAATGCTTTATCTCAACATCTCCCTTATAATTCTTTCCTACTAGTTTTAATTTCGAATTAATTTCTTTTTTCTTTTCTTTATCTTTATCTAAAATAAATTTAACGGTTTTAAGAGTTTCTGTACATCCAGAACAAAGACTTAACACATCATTATTACTTTCTTCAAAAAGACATAAATTTCTTGCACCTAAAACTAAAAAGCTTTCATGATCCAATTGTGCAACCCCAGTAGGATCCGGACAACATGAACATTTAGCTTGATCTCCAACCTTAACACCAATTCTATCAAAGGTTTTTCGAGCAGATGCTTCTAAAAAGGGAAGTCTTCCAGGAATTACACAACCTAAAAAATAATTATAGGTCATTCTATCTACTTACCACCATTAACTTTAATTTTCTTTTCAAAATTTGTAGCTCCCAATAATTTTTTAATCTCATTAATATCCGCAGATTCGATATTGGGTAATCCTAATTGTTCTCTTCTTCGTGTGATTGGTGGCGTAAGGGAAATTGCTAAAGCATTTTCTATTACTGCTTTTGCTTGCACTTTAAGAGCTTCAGGATATAGTTCCCCTAATTGGACAATTTTATTCTTAATCTTCTCAAAAATCTCTGTTAAAAAGACGTTTTGTGGACATTCTTCTACACACATCTGGCATGTACAACACAACCATACATTAGGTTTCTGATCTTTTATCAATAATTCCTTAAGTCCTAAAAGCGATTCTTCAATAATTTTACGAGGATTGTATTCACCACTAGTAATAAATGCTACAGGACATGAACTAGAACAAGTTCCACACTGATAACAATAATTCAATGAAAAATCTTCTTTAATAATTTCATTTCGAAATTCAAAATCGACCATCTGCATAATTGTTTAAGCCTTTTTTTAATTAATTTAATATATTTAAGATTCTACTTTTCTTATTTTATAAATATTAACGATTTTAATAATGTGTTTATTATATTTTTAAGGATTACAATAATTTTTTTCAATAATATAATTAAGATTGATCTTAATATTTAAAGACTTTTTACCATTTCTGATTTTAGTAACTTTTTTTAAAATCTACGACACTTTCTTTTATTAAAATGATAATTTAGTAAGAAAAAAGTATTTATTTAGCAGTATTATGACTTTTTAAATTATCAATAATGAATATAAATTCAAAATATTAAGAAATAAGTAGATTAATAGATATTATTGTAAAAAGAGGATAATTAAAATCTAATATTAAATTGGGAAAAAAAGTTCAAAATTCTATACTAAACTGAAAAGAAATAAACGATTTATGTCATTTTAATATGGTTTTTTTAATAAAAATTATAACATTAAAAAATGTTAGGAAATTATTAGTTAACTAAAGGAAAGAAAACAGAAAGGAAAATTATGACTGATAATCATTCATTAAATATAAATGAAGAGTCACCTAAATCTTTCGAGGATCTCATCAAAGAGGTTCATGAAAAGGATATATGTGGAGAATGTGGAGGATGTGTTAGTTTTTGTTCAGCAGCAGATATTGGTGCAATTGAAATGACTGAGGATGGCCCCCCACATTATTCAAATGAAGAAAATTGCTTACATTGTGGGATTTGCTATCTGATCTGCCCTGAAACTTTCGAATTAAATAGTGAATTAAACAAAAAATATAATTTTAAACCCCCAATCGGGCACTGGACTAAAGTAGTTTCAGCTCAAGCAAAAAACCCAAAAATAAGGGAAGTAGCTACAGATGGAGGAGTGGTTACAGCTATCTTAATTGCTCTTTTAGATAATAATTTGATTAATGGTGCTCTTATTTCAAAAAGAATTAATTCATTTCAGAGAATTCCTTTTTTTGCTAAAAACAAGGAGGAAATTCTTGAAGCTGCTGGTACTTATTATGAATCAAAAGGACCAGTTCCTGAATTAGGAAACTATAATACATTTGTGTCTACCATTTCCGAATTGAAAAAAATCGTATTTTCTGATTATATGAAAATTGCTGTAGTCGGAGTTCCTTGTCAGATTCACTCGATTAGAAAAATGCAAGAACTCAATATTATCCCTGCCCATATTGTTGAGTATACTTTAGGTTTATTTTGCTATGAAAATTTTAAATTTGACAATGTTGCAAGGGGGAGAATCGAAGAAAGGTTCAAATTTTCTTTTAATGATATTGAAAAACTAAATATAAAGGATAATCTAATAATTAATCTTAAAAATAAGGATGTGCCTCTAACAATAGAATTTTCTGAACTTCAAGATGTTATGAGACATGCTTGCAGAGTATGTGAAAATTTTTCAAATTATTTCGCAGATATTTCTTTTGGGGGTTTAGGCTCTCAAAAGGGGTATACAACTGTCATGATTCGTACAAAAACGGGACAAAAAATCTATAATCTTGCTCTAAACAGAGGATATATTGTAGAACCACGTGAGCTAAATAGTTCTGTAGAGAAATCAAAAATGTTAGCTCAGATTATTAGCTTTAGCAAAAGAAAATCAAAAAGAACAGAAGGATTTGGGTTAAAGTAAATAACATAAATATAAATAAATTTGTGACAAAAAACTCAATATCTTATTCTAAAGGACTAAGATGTCCAATTTAATTTACTTTTTAATTTTTACATCACAATCCTACAAAAATTTGAAAATAAATTAAAGATTTTAATACTTAAACCACAAGAATAACTATTAAAAAGATAATAAAAAAATTATAATTAATACCAAGGTATTATTTTAGTATATAAATAAAATAAGTAAAATCTAAGTAGTTATTAAAATTTTGGTGACTCACTATAAAAATCGTCGTTTCTGGACCTTTACAGTGTGGTAAGTCAAGTTATATCAGACACTTGGATCCAAATGCGTTAAATGTGGAAGCAAAAGGTAAAGATCAAAAGTATTATACAGTTGCAATGGATTTAGGAAGCATTAAGTTAAATGGTTTTGATGTATATTTATTTGGAACACCAGGTCTTTTAAGATTTTCTGTGATGCGGAATATTATAACAAGTGGGAGCGATGGGATTGTTTTTATCTTTGATGCTGTTCATCCTGAAAAAGACGATAGCGCAATTATGATTTTGAATTCCATCCGAAAATTATTGCCCTTAGGGATCCCGCTAATTTTTCTAGCTAATAAACAAGATATTGAGGGGGCTCGTCCTCCAGAAGTGATTCAGACACAAAATTATCTACCAGAAGACACCAAAATCTTTCCAACAAGCACAGAAACAGGTTTAAATATTAAAGAATCAATCACATATTTAGTAAATGCGATTTATGAAGAATATTCTTCACTACTTCAAATTCTTCGTACTTATGAAAATGATGTTAAAGGATTAGGAGAAGAGTTAAATAAAGATAAGGTTGAAATTCGTAATTTCTTAAACAACCTTGAAATTAAACGATTTATTGAGGTTGACCGCGTTAGTAAGACTTATAAGGTAAGATCTGGGCTAAAATATTTGGTTTAGTTAAATAATTTAAGATATTCTATTTTTCTAATAGTATTGGTGAAATTTCTTCCATACCATACTCCTTCTTTAAATTTTTTAAACTAATCCTCTGATTACTAAGAATATTCCAGAAAAATTTTGGAACATCTTTTTCTTTTTTATAAATATGCTCAATTCGGTCTAATTTTTCTAAAATATTTTTTATTCTTATAGAGAACTGTTCAACATAATCTTTTTCTGTATATTCTTTATCAAGATATTGTTTAAATAAAGTTTTTAAGTCTAAATATTTTGGTATATAGCCAATTGGTGTTTTTATTGCCTCAAAATCATTGTGAGTTCGCCCTTCTGACCAAATTACCCAACACAACTTATCTAAAATCCCATTCAAATATTTTCCATCTTTATTTTTGAGAAAATAATTAGTAGCAAAAACTTTTGGACAGAATTTTAATCTAGTGCCAAATTTCAGATGATTTTTAAGATATTTTCCCAAACTTATGACGAGAAAATCTAAATTAGACATTGGATTAACATTTCTCACCCCTTCAGCACCAAGAGTGGCAGAAGTGGTTTCAGATTCAATTGAAGCACCCAAGAAAACTCCATATTCCCAACTTAAGCTTTCAAGTACAGGTGGCATTGTATCACTATCCCGTCCACCATAAAATATCCCTAATACCGGTACTCCATTTGGATTGTGTAAATTTGGATCAACATTATCTAATTCTTCCATACGAATAGTATAACGAGCATTAGGGTGTGCATGAGGAATTTCTTTATTATTCTTATCTTTCTTCCCTTTATACCATTCTCCTGAATAATTTACGCCTTTTTCTGGGATTGGTCTTCCATCACCAATCCAATAAGGTAATTCCTCCGCTATCAAAATGTTACTAAATATAGTTTCTCTTGGTGTTGTTAATGCTTCAAATATTACTGGATCATCCTTAGCGTCCACATCTTTGATGATACCAAAGATTCCTCTTTCTATATTTACTGCATGAGCATATCCATCTTCCCATACCCGAAGATAAGCAATATCATCTCCGACTATCGTCTGACCTGGTAACATGGCTGTGCTTGTTTTGCCACATGCACTTGGAAATGCTCCACACAAATATGAGACTCTATTCTTTCTTTTAGGGTGTACCCCTAGGATAAAATAATGTTCTGTTAACCAATCTTCATTATTAGATTTATAAATTGCTAGCCTCAATGCCAATTTCTTTAATCCAAGACTATTTCCAGCGTACTGATTATTTACAGATAAAACACGACTTTCTACTAAATCAATATAAATTCTTCTTTTGTCAAGATTTTTTGTAACTGGTACTTCTCCTGTTAATTCGCCTGAGGAATGGATAAAATAGAAAAAATCCTTAGATCCATCTAATTTTTTAAATTCTTCATATCCAGATCGGTAAAGCAGGTCTTCTGAATGAGCTACGTAAAAGGAATTTGTAAGTTGAAGTGCTAGGATTGAAAATTTAGAGTTTTTAGGTCCTAAACAAAAAAACCGAACTATGCACTCATGGCCCTCCATACATCCCTCCATAATTTCCAAAATTTCCTCAAGACCCTTTTCTCTATCAATTGTATTTATAGCAGGAGGTCTATAATGTCCTCTTGGCACTAAGACTTTCGTATTTTCCTTATCTCTTGCTTGGTCGTGGTTTGACATTGTGAAAAATCCATCAAAATGGGTAGTGTGGCCTTCAGTCGCCAATTTTATCTCCTCACCAATTTCAATGGCTCTAAGCCGGCAGTAATCGATGTCCTCTTTTAAATCTGTTATAACTGTAACTTTAGAGGGTTTACATATACTAACAAATTCCGTTACGATCTTTAATACATGTTCATTCCTTAGATCGTATAATTTCTTTAGATTTTCTTGATCAATAACTTCCATATTATATATTTTCGAATTATTATCTGCTAAATCAATTTAAAATAAAAATGAATGTGTTATAAGAAAATTTTTCAAATTTTTTAATGTTAACTAATTATATAGAAAACATTTTTTACAGATTGTAGAGAATCTCTTAATTTTAATAGATTATAAAAATAAAAAAGAAAAAAAAATTATATTATTCTAATCCTGGTTTTGAGCCTTTTGCACTAATAATTCTGTCAATTCTTAGAATTAAATTAGCTAATTCACTTCCAGATTTAATAATATGATTGATTAATTCTGCTGGTTCTATAATTCCTTTTTGAAAATTATCTCCAATTGTATTAGATATAGTATCAATTCCAATCCATTTATCGTTATCTGTTTTATGAACCGCTCTTAATTCAGTAAGCTTTTCAATTTCCTCCAATCCCGCATTTTTTATTAAGTTCTTAGGAATTTCTTCAAGAGCAAGCGCAAAAGCTGAGACCGCGAGTTGCTCTTTTCCTCCAATTTCATTAGCATAAGCTCTGGTTCTTTTTGCTAATTCAAGGTAAATTGCACCTCCGCCAGCTACAACTGTTTTAGTATCCATAATTTTTGCTATTACTGATAATACATCGTGCAAAGAAACCTCAGCAGTGCTTAAAATTTTATCAAGGCCGCCTTTGAGTAAGATTGATACTGATTTTGGATTTTTGCAGCCTGAAAAAAGTGTATAATCATCATCTCCAACTTTTTCGAAAATTACTTTCTCAGCAAAACCTAAATCATCTTCACTTAAGGTTGTTAAATCATCAACGAGTTTGGCACCCACAGCTTTTAGTATTGACTTATAATCGGACTCACCAACACTTTTAATAGCTGCGATTCCTTCTCGGGCTAAAAAGGCTCCAAATTTATCAGAAATATCACTACTATTCACTATCATATTAACTCCTAAAAGTTTAAAAACTTTCAGGTAATCCAATAGTATTTTTTCTTCTTGATCTATAAATTTCTGAATTTCTGATGGGCTTGAAATTCGAACTTGAGCATCAAACTCAGTCTTTTTCACATCAAGTTTTCTACGGATAACAGCTATTTTGACATCCTTTATTGAATCAGGCATCATAGTATTAACTTTTTCTTTTTGAATATATACACCATTAATTAATTCCGACTCTTTTAGAGATTTACCAGGAGCTTTCACGATTTTGACATTAGAAATTTTCGAAAATGTATTTCCTTCATCATCAGCTATATGTTTTACTGCCTTTAATGCTAAATCTGCGAAAAACTCCTTTAAAGGCGCAATATCTTTGGCATTCATTGCTGTTTTCGCTGCATTTTTTAAAACTTTATCATCATCTTTAGAAATTTTTTCAGCTATATTTTTTATTATTTCAAGAGATTTATCAGCTGCTAATTTATACCCATGTGTTATGGGTTTTGGATGAATACCCTGTTCGATTAAATCTAAAGCATTGTCTAGAAGTGCAGCAGAAAATAATACAACAGATGTTGTTCCGTCTCCTATATCATCATCGATAGATTTTGCTACATTGACCATCATATTCGCAGCAATATTCTCAATATCTAAATTTTTAAGAATTTCAGCACCATCATTTGTAATAGTAACATCTCCTAAAGAATCAACCAGCATTTTTGACATACCTTTAGGCCCTAAAGTCGACCGTACAGTCTCAGCAATAGCTACCATTGCAGATATATTTTGTTTTCGAGCCTCTCTCTCACGAATTTCTTCTGTACCTTCCTTAAGAATTATTATTGGTACACCAGACATATTTACCACTTTATTTTGTAATTTGAGATCTTAATTATTCTTTATAAAGATCTCTAAGTCATAAAATTAAAAAAAGTTTTCTGAAATAGCAACTAGTAATTTAAGTTCCAAAAAAATTCTAATAATTTCTCTCAGAAATAAAAATATTAAGGTTATCTTAATGAACAATGTAGTCTTGAGGATTCGATAAGAAACTTATTAATGAATTAAAGGATTATTATTTCTTTTTACCCAAAGGTCTAGTAGATCTATTAAAGAGGAAAGATGATCTGATACCTCTTGAGGTCAGTTCAGGATAGATAAATCATCCAGAAGTAGTAATTCTCAAATTTCAACGAAAGAACTATTTTTATATTCTTTAAGAATCATGTTGGAATTAGTTCGGGTTATATATTCCTTCTTATTCAGTTCCCTGATGAAATTATGTACATCCTCAGATTCTTTGAATCGACATATTAAAGCTGCTGACTGTTCTCCCGTGGTATGGAAAATTGAACAAACTTCAGGTATATTTTTAATATCATTTAATATTTCCTCAGTGTGTTTGCCATCGCAATTAATTCGAATGAGGAACGTTAGCTTATATCCTAATTTTTCGTTATTAATTCTTAATGTAAATCCTTCTATTATTCCTGTGTTTCTCAATTTTGAAATTCTGTTATGTATGGTCCCTATTGAGATTCCTAGTTCTTCTTGAATTTTTCTATATGAAGTTCTCGCGTCATTCTGCAATATTCTGAGTATATTTTTATCAATTTCATCGAGTGCCTTCTCCTTCTTCACTAAAATTCAACCCTTATATAAATCATAATTATTAATTCAAATCAAAATCAATATATTTTATATAAAGAAATATATAAAATTTTAGAAATTTGAAATTTTAAATGAAAATTGTTTAAATTTAATTTTTGTAAACTTCTTTTGGATTGAACATTTTTTCGCAAAAAATTTTTAATTCACCGTTCATAAATGCGGTGTAAAAACATGAATAATATCCTTTATGACAAGCACTTCCAATTTGTTTTACTTTCATTAGAAGTGAGTCATTATCGCAATCTACAAATATTCCTTTAACTTCTTGGACGTGCCCACTTTCTTCCCCTTTCTGCCATACTTTCTGCCTTGATCTTGAATAGTAATGGGCAAAACCTGTTTCTAATGTTTTTTTTAGTGCTGTTTTATTAATATAAGCTAGCATTAAAACTTCATTTGATTGATAATCTTGAGTAATAACAGGTAATAATTCTCCTAAATCTCCGAATTTCGAGAAGTCTAATTGATCTATGAATTCTTCAATTTGTTCTTTAGAAATTTTTTTCATATTTATGAAAATTTATTATTTTGTTATATATTTTTTTTAGTATCAATTAACTATAGATGAGGAAAGGTTTGACTAACAATTTTAAGATTGATCCTTGGGGCTCTTCTGCGATTATTGAAGAAGATTATTTAAGATTGATAAAAGAGTTCGGTATCGATGAAATATCAGAATCTTTGCGACTTAAGATGGATGGAAATCGTTTTATTCGAAGGAAGATTATTTTTGGACATCGGGATTTAGGTCTTGTTTTTAAAGCTATAGAAAAAGGTCAATCATGGGCAGTAATGAGCGGAATTAAACCTTCTGGGCCATTTCATTTAGGAACGGCAACTACAGCCTTAGAAATCGTTGAATTTCAAAAAATGGGAGGAAAGGCATACTATGGAATTGCAGATATTGAAAGTTGGGAAGATAATGGAATACCATGGGAGGAAGCAGAAGAGACCGCTGTAGATAATCTAGCTGATATATTAGCTCTTGGTTTGGATCCTTCACCAGAAAAAGCGTATATTTGGAGACAATCAAAAGAGCCAAAAGTAAAAGATATCTGTTTTAAGGTTAGTAGGCTAGTAACCCAGAATATGTTAAACGCTATCTATGGTGAACGAACATTTGGACTTTATATTTCATCTTTGATTCAAGTAGGAGATATCTTGCTCCCACAGGTGGTAGAAGGTCCTCAACCAACTCTTGTGCCGGTAGGAATTGACCAAGATCCCCATATTCGCCTTACGAGAGATTTAACACGTAGAAATTATAAGAAATTTTTCTTACCAGGTGCTACTTATCACTATTTATTAGCGGGAATTGATGGTTCAGAAAAAATGGCTAAGAGAAATCCAAATAGTTATTTTACATTCAATGAACCTCTTGAATCAATTGAAAAGAAGGTTAAAGGAGCACTTACAGGTGGTAGAAGAAACTTGAAAGAACAGAGAGAATTAGGTGGAGAACCTCAAAAATGCATGGTTTATAAAATGCTCATGTATCACTTTGAGGAAAATGATGAAAAATTAGCAGAAGACTTTGAAATGTGTATTAAAGGTGAATTAATGTGTGGAGATCATAAACGTGAATGTGTTGAAAAAGTGTTAAAATTTATAAAAGATCATCAAAGGAAAAAAGAAAAATTAATAGATAAAGCGAAAGAGCTGTTGTTTATTGATTAATTATCATTTTATATTATCTCATCTAAAATTTTTGTCAAATCCTCGAGAAAATCTGGAAACTTATCTAAAAAATCCTCTTTATTTTTAGTGACTACTGATATGAAAAAAAATTCTGTTTTTATTTTTAACTTATGCAAATACGAAAATAGTTTTTCTTCAGCAGAAGAAATATCATGATTATATTCATAAGATTCTTCCTCCATTCTTTTAAGTAAAAATAGATGCTCTTTTATAGACTCTAACAATTCAACGTAAATTTCCAGTTCAATATCACTATAATATTCAGAGATAATAATACCATTACGATCAAAAACTATTAAAGCTTGGCTTCTAAATTCACTTAAATATTTTTCCAATAGTTCAGAAAGCTCAAAAAATTTTTCATCAAAGACAGAAAGACCATATGAGACTAATTGAACAATAGAAATAATATCATAAATAGAACTTTGTTGAAAAAGGATCTTAAATGTAGGATATTTATTTAAAATTTTTTTACTTAGATTTTGAATATTTTCCAAAATCACTTTATTACCCCTTAAATCGGGGTCATATTTATGAAAAGTCACTATTATTGGAACATCCATATTACTATCTGAAAAGAAAGTCAAAATCGCATCTAAATACTCAAGAGAATTTTCAAACCTGTCTGGGTCTTGAATATCAATAACATAAATAAGTAAATCAGTTGCGTCGAAATAAACGTCTTGATACTTCATATAGATCTCTCGATATTGATCCTGTCCTCCCATATCCCAAAAATTGACAAATGAAGTAAGAAAATTCATCTTATGATACTCAACTCTAATAGTAGGTTTTAATTTTACAATATCTTTTTCAAAATCATATTTCTTATCTAAAGCAGTTAGGATTGAAGTTTTACCAGCGTTATCAAGCCCACTAATGATTACTTTTAAGAAGCTTTCCATTAATTTCAACTCATATTCGTAATAGCTAATTTTTCAATTTAATAAAATAATAGATTCAAATACTTTTAAATCCCTTTGAATCCATTTTTTATTTTTTTCGAAGGATTAGCATTATAATTTTATATATTGTTTGTTATAATATCTAGGTATTTTCTTAATATTATTCGTATATCTTTTACTTCGTATTTTTACGAGAATCTACTTAAAGAATGCTAATTTTGAAGCTATTTCAATGACATATAAATGACATTTATATTTTTTATAGCGAGTACTGTGATTTTACTCAACGATATAATTTTTTAAAAAGGTTGATATGATTGATTGAAATAGATAATAAGTTTTTAGAAAATTTAGAGTATCAAATTGGTTTAAAAGAAAGATCTTATAAAACATTCAAGAAAATTCCTGTTTTCGCTGAACAATTGAAACAACTTGACAAATCGGTAATAAATCTTAAAGAAAGATTTGATAAGATTCGGCTTCGAGATAAATATCATGTAATAATTACAGAATTGGAAGATCTTATTAAACAATCTAAGAAAAAATAATAATTAATTGTTTTTTTTTTAAAATATAATTATTATTAGCCTAGTCTCCGATAATAGTGCAATAAATTTTTCTATGTCTCCCTTTTTCGTCACATTCGATGAATACTATCTGCTGCCAAGTTCCATGTATTAATTTCTGATCTTTAAATGGAAATGTCTGTGAAGTCTTAATAAGAAAGCTTCTCAAATGACCTGCTCCATTGTAATCATGCCAAGTTTTATGGTGCGCATAATTCTTATCATATGGAATTAATTTTTCTAAAAGTTCTTTGATATCATGCTGAACTAATCCTGGTTCATACTCTATAGTGGATATTGCTCCTGTTGACCCTGCAATATGAACATTTACAATTCCATTTTTAAGACCACTATCATATATAGAGTTTTTAACTTGATCAGTTATATTAATTAGATCACAATAAGCTTTAGATCTTAATTCAAATGTTTTAATAACTACTGTCATTTGAATTTTTTATTTTTTTCACATTTATTAAGTTTTTTAATTTGCTTTATAATTGATTTAGGTAAAATAGTTTCATTTCCCTCCTTTAAAGCAAAGATTTTAGCTAAAACCAGAAGTTCGTTTTGGCTGAATCCATTGATATTAGTCCAACCAATTGATTCTCTTGCTTCAATACAAATGAAATAAGGGGCTTTTCTAAATTTCATGCATTTTTTATCGTTACAAGTCTCACATACTTTAGGAAAATAATATACATTACCATTTTTAAGATATAATGAAAAAGTACCAAAAGTTTCATTTTTTATCTTAATCCAATTAATAGGTTCATAATGAACCCCTAAATTAGATTTTTGGATATATTTAATTAATAATTCAGTATCGATTTTTTTTAGAATTTTTAATCTAGTAGTATCTGGTTCATAATAATCGTTACAATAATCGTGTATCATAGAATTACGAAATAACAGATTATGAGAGATAAAGTCAATAATATAATTATTCTCTGATTCTTTTTTATATGCTTTTGTCATACAAATTTGTGATATTTGGTTTAAAATTTCTGTTGGATCATTAATTTCATTAATTTCAATATTATAAATATCAATTAGATCTCTAAACTCTTCATTCTTAAAATAGAGCTCAATAATTTCGTCTTTTGATATTTTTTCAAGAATCACACAGAAAATTAGAGTTACTCCAGGTAATCTTGATTGTATTTCATTCAAATATTGTATAATTTGAATGATTTTCGTTTCTGATATTAAAATAATTATTGCATCAGCACCATTGTAGAAAATTGTTCGCAAAAAAGCTCTTTGTTGTCTACAATCGATATTCCATAAAAGAAATTCAAATTTTTTATTTAATTTAAATAAAAAATCGATTTTACTTATATTCACACCAATATTTTGCTTATTTTCTATTGGCAAACAATTTGAGCTTAGTCTCTTCTGAAGCTCATCTTTATAAGTTTCCATCCCTCCTAGAATAGCAATTTTCTTTTTGAAATAATATTCTAGAGTTTCAAAAGAGTTCAATTTAATGTCCTCAAGGGAGATTAGAATTTACTCCTTAACTTTTAAATAATAAATTTATTTATGAATTTTAATTTATTCTTTTTAATACATATTTGTTTTTAACTTTTTGAAGTGTTATGAGTGAAAAATTAAAATCGTTTTATAAAAAAATACATGATACAAAGAACAAAATTCCTTTATATGCTAGTATAATTATAAAACCAGGAAAGAAGCTACTTGATTTAAAAATCAAGAAAGAGGAAGCGAATATTTTAAAAGTAATTGTTCATGATGAGAAGTCAGTTGGTTGGTTTTTACATTCAGTTCATATACCAATTAAAAATTTAGGTCTATCTCCAGAATCTAAAGATAAAGAAATATTAGAATATTTATCTGAGCCAAATAAAATCACCAGTAGTAAAGAAACGAAGGAATATTTAGAAGATATATTAAGAAAGTATGTAGAAATTTTACCAGAAAAAAAGAAACACTTTTTTAAGACCGAAAGATTCAAGAAAAAGAAAGAATTTAAAGTAGGAGCACAATATAAAGGTTTTTAACTATTTTATTCTGCATCCGGGGGGGATTGGTTTTTTTTCATCAATTTTTAATAAAAATGGCTCATTATTATAATCGGCAGCCAATAACATTCCCTGACTTTCAATTCCCATGAATTCACGAGGTTTTAAATTAGTTAATACGATAATTTTCTTACCAATCAAATTTTCCGACGAGTAATATTGGGAAATACCTGACACAATTTGCCTTAGATTACTTTCTCCGCAATCTACCATCATTTTATATAAATTATTTGAGTTAGGAATTTTATCACATTTCTTTACAAAACCTACTCTTATATCTAATTTTAAAAAATCTTTATAGTCTATATACATATTATCTCACCTTCTTAAAGGCATTCCATTCATATTTATCTTTTCTTGTACTTTTGGCTTTTTTTCTCTATAAGGATTTTTCGTATCTTTAACTTTCCTTCCAAATGTTAAATAGCCCGTATGACCAATCATTCTTACCTCTGGTCGAGTAGCATTCTTTCTAACTTGTATTTTTCTTTTTATTAATTCAAATGTATTTATTTCGATAAAATCATTTTCTCTCATCGCAAATGTAGTTTTCTTCACTTGTTCAATGGTTGGGGAAAATGAAAAAAGAGTTCCACTTAACTTTAAATAATTCTTAACTTTTACAATGGAATTCCATGGTTCAGCTATATCTAAAACTACAGAATCTACATCAGTTTGATTTAAATTATCAGTTATAATATCTGCTGATTTTATAGTAACAAAATCATCCAATTTTGCTTTTTCTACATTTTTATTCGCTCTTTTTATCGACTTTTCACGATTATCATATGAATAAATATGCCCATTTGGACGAACATAATTCCCTAAAATACATGTTAGAGCTCCAGAACCACAGCCAGCTTCAATAACTATACTTCCAGGCCCGATACCTGAGTAGAGTAAAATCATTCCAGCATCTTCAGGATAAATTATTTGAGTTTTGCGAGTCATATGGATTATATAATCAGAAGGTAAAGGTTTTAATATGTAAAACTTGTAACCTTGATTTTCATATGGTTTTGAAAAAATCACGGTCCCAAATTCTTTCCCTATTATATCATCAAATTCAACTATTCCTTTATGTGTATGGAAAGTGCCTCCAGATTGACACTGCACTAGCCATCTCCTTCTATCATCAAGTACCAAAAAAATTAAATCATTTTCTTTTACTATTTTGGAAGGCATATTTAATTTCATTCTTTATTATTTCTAAAATTATTAAATCTTTAATTTTTTATCAGTAGCCTAACTTTTATTTCTGATTTATTTACATAAAATATATAAAAAATATTCAATGTATTTACATAAACACTTTTAAAAAATTCTTTTTATTAAATACTCTTTAATGAATTAATTTATGAGTAGAAATAAACCTAATACCTCTCAAAACTCTCAAAAATCTCTTAGAGACCTTCAACTCATAATCGATGATATTCGTAAGAAAAGAGATGATTTGAATGCAAAAACGAAGGAATATATTAATAATCTACAAGAAAACGAAATAGAAATTAATAATTTATTAAAGATTGCTAAAGAAAAATATAAAAAGAGAAGAGATTATTGGAATGATAAAGTAAAGCTGTTAAAAGACAAAAAAATTGAATATAAAACATTATTAGAGAAATTAACAGAAGAAGAAAAAGCAATTCAAAAAAGCAATAAAAAACCAAATAAAATTATTTCAATTAAACAAATTGAACGTAAAATAGATAACTTAGAAAGAAGAATTGAGATTGAAAATCTAGACATCTCAGAAGAAAATGCTCTTATTGATAAGATAAAAGAATTAGCAGAAATGAAACAAGATTATTTTGCAGAGCAACGGAATAGTGATCTTTTTAGGATTGAAAGAAAAAGCGAGATAGTTAAGATTAATCTTAATAAAATCTATGAACAATTAAATAAATGGTCAAACAAATCTCAAGAATATCATGCAAAAATGTTAGAAACCTTTCAAAAAGTAGATAAACTAAAAGAAAATAAAAGAATTATGGAAGAAGAATTAATTGAAAATAAGAAATCTGCAGACCGTTATCATGAACAATATTTAAATTTAATGAATCAAAGGAAGAAAATTTCTAGGGGAAAAAGGCCATACAAAACTAGTAGAAAACCTTCTATAAGAACGAGTCAAATTAGTAAGAGAAGTGAAATATTAGCAAAAATTAAACAAGATAAATTAGCAACGGCTTTGGAAAAACAAAAAGCTGGCAAGAAATTAAATTTGTTTGAAGCTCGATTAATTTTAGAAAAATCTAAAGAATAACTCATTAGCAAATGTGTTCTTATTAATTTTCAAATTTAATGCTAATCAGTTTATCTGATAACATATAAATTTATATTGTAATGAGCCTTAATTCATATTTTGTTTGTTTTTACGTATTCTCCCTAATTGTCTAAATCGGGTAAATCTAATAAGAGTTTTAACTTGTTTAATTACTTAGTATTAAATAAATTTAGAGATCTGACAAAGATTTAAAAAAATTGAAGAGTTATTATTTTATTAACGTTTAAATAAAAAGTTAAAGAATGATTTAAATTGAAGAAAAAAATAGCTGAAATCCGAAATCTCTTACTTGAACACCATGATTGGTTTCAAAGATCGATTCCTTTAATAGCTTCTGAAAATATAACCAGCCCTGCAGTAGATGAAGCTTGTGCAACAGATTTTTCACATCGTTATGCAGAAGGTTGGAGTGGACAACGTGTTTATGCAGGGTGTACGTATATAGACCAAATTGAAGATATTTGCATGGATCTTGCGAATGAATATTTCAAATGTATACATGCTGATGTTCGCCCAGTATCTGGAGTTGTTGCTAACTTAGTTATGTATAATGCATTCACATCAGATAATAATGGAAAAATGTGTTGCATGTCAATTGTTCGGGGTGGTCATATTTCACATGGTCCTCGATTTGCAAAAAGTGGGAGAGAAATTTTTGGTACCGCAGGAACGACAAGAGGAATAAATATTGAATATTTAGCGTTTGATAATGATGAAATGAATCTTGATATTGATGGTTCAGCAAAAATTATTAGAGAATTTGAACCTGAATTAGTTTTATTTGGAGGTTCAGTATTTTTATTTCCACATCCAGTTAAAGAACTTGGTGATGTTGCAAAAGAAGTTGGAGCTTATGTGGGTTATGATGCAGCACATGTAGCAGGATTAATAGGCTCTGGATATTTCCAAGATCCTTTAAGAGAAGGGGCGGATGCTATGTCTTTAAGTACCCATAAAACTCTTCCAGGACCTCAACATGGAACTCTTGTATCAAATAGGGAAGACTTGGTTGAAACACTAAGATCCTGTGCTTTTCCAGCTTTGCTATCCAATCATCATCTACATAATGTTGCAGGGTTAGCCATCGCATTAGCTGAAATGCTAGAATTTGGGACAGAATATCATAAAAATGTTATCGAAAATGCTAAAACTCTAGGACAAGCTTTATATGAAAGAGGATTGAATGTGTTGATGGAACATAAAGGTTTTACTGAATCTCACCAAATTGTTGTTGATATTACAGATTTTGAAAAAACTATCGGATTGGGGGGAGATATTGAAAAACGATTAGAAGAAGCAAATATAATTCTTAATCGCAATCTTTTACCGTATGATATCGCAGCAGGTAGACATTATCAAAACCCAGGTGGTTTGAGAATTGGGACATCTGAAGTCACTAGACTAGGCATGGGCAAAAGTGAAATGGTAGATATTGCTGAATTTTTTAAAAAACTATTAATTGATAAGAAGGATCCTAAAAAGGTAAGAGATGAAGTTACCGAATTTAGAAAAAATTTTCAGGAAATACAGTATTGTTTCCAATCTCAAAATAAAGCTTATGAATATATAAAGTTTTATTAATTATTTTTACTCTTTTTTTTCTTAGAATGATAAAACTTATCTAAAATGGCAGATTATTCTTGTTATTCTAATCTTAAATTTTGATATTTTAAAGTATTATGAATCTTGAAGTTCTCGAAAAAAGTGAACATAAATTTACTTTTGTTGTTGAGGGAATTTCCATCGAAATGGCAAATGCAATTAGAAGAATCATTCAGTCTGAAATACCTGTTATGGCTATTGATGAGGTAATCATTTTAAAAAATGATAGCCCTCTCTATGATGAGATAATTTCACACCGTTTAGGTTTAATTCCCCTCACTACTGACTTAGATACTTATAAATTACCTCGTGACTGTAGTTGTGGGGGATATGGATGCCCTTTGTGTCAAGTTTCTTTAACATGTGAAGTAACAAACACAACGAATACACCCTTGGAAATATATTCAGGTGATCTTAAATCAAATGATCCAAAGATAATTCCTGTAGATCCTACTATTCCAATAGTTAAAATTGATAAAAATAATAAACTAATTTTAGAAGTGTATGCAATCTTAGGTCTTGCAAAGGATCATGTAAAATGGCAAGCTGTATCCAATGTTTTCTATAGATTTTATCCAGAAATAGAATTTAATGATAATAAATGTGCTAAATGTCCAGATAAATGTATAGTATCGAGAATGTGCCCAGAAAAATTATATGATTTTTCAAATCTGAAAACCCCGAAATTATTAGAGGATTATTGGAAAAAATGCACATTATGTGAATCTTGTGAAAGAGATTGTCCAGAAGAAGCAATAAAAGTGAGTAATAAGGTAAATACTTATATTTTCTTTATTGAAAGTGATGGAGTTTTACCTTTTGAAGAGATTATTAAAAAGACTTTCGAGATCTTTTTAGAAAAGGTTGATGAGTTTGTTGAAAAACTTGCGGCAATTGAAATAAAATCATAATCTATCCAAAATTTATTATAACATCAAGAATTTTAAATATCAATTTAAACGAATTAAAATAGGAGTAACAGCCCTTAATGTCTCATAAAATTACCGGACCATCAAATTACTACATTAGAGAATTAATAAGAGATTTGTGGAAAACAAAAATAAACATGTGGAGAACAATCTCAAAAAAATTAAGTGGTCCAAGAAGAAATAGAGTTAAAGCGAATCTATATCGTATTGATAAGAAAACAAAAAAAAATGATGTTATAGTTGTTCCGGGTAAAGTACTAGGAGTAGGTGATTTAAACCATACTCTTACAATAGCATGTTTAGAATATTCAAAATCTGCTAAGAAAAAAATTGAATCTTCAGGAAGCAAATTAATTTCAATAGAAGAATTATTGGAACAAAATCCTAAAGGTAATGGAGTAAAGATTTTCTATTAATAATAATGTGAGAGTTTGAAAAAATGGTAATAACATATCAATTAATAGATGCTACAAATAAGATATTAGGTAGGTTTTGTAGTCAAATTGCAAAAAAAGCACTATTGGGAGAGAATATAGTAATTATTAATGCTAAAGATGCAATTATAAGCGGAACTAAGAGAGATATTCACGAAAAATATTTAGCTAAATTAAATATTTCAACAGCAACAAATCCTCGTAGAGGCCCGTTTCATGAAAGAAGACCAGACACTTTTATGAGAAGAATTATAAAACAAATGCTTCCAAGAAAGAAATTTCGTGGAAAAGAGGCCTTAAAGAGAGTCCATGTATATATATCCGATATTCCAGAACGATTCAAAAATAGATACCAAGAATTGATACCCACTGAAATCAACAATGTAGACAGGAAGCGCCTTTCATTTTATAATAAATACATTACCTTGGAAAATCTTTGTCTACGCATAGGATGGAATAAAAAAGAAGCTGAGGTTTAAAAAAATGTCAATGAAAGTAGTTCAAGCATCAGGTAAAAGGAAAAGCGCAATAGCAAGAGCAGTGTTAAAACATCCAGCAAAAGGACAGATAAGAATTAATAACGTTCCATTAGATCTATATGAACCTGAAATCGCTAGGATGAGAATACAAGAAGTTATTGAAATAATAAATCATCCTAAGCTTGAGAAATGTGACATTAATGTTCGAGTTAAGGGTGGGGGGAAAATGGGTCAGACTGATGCTGTACGCATGGCCATTGCAAAATCCATTTATAAATTTATAGGAACAAAAACAATAGAAAGATCTTTCAGAGAATATGATGACTCTTTATTAAGTGGTGATTCACGGAGAACGGAACCAAAGAAATTCGGTGGGAAAAAGGCTCGTGCCCGAAGACAGAAAAGTTTTAGATAATATCTTTAAATAATTCAAACTAATTCTATTTGAGCTCCTAATTTCTTTAAATCATTTAAAAATGTAGGATAAGAATCATTTACAATATCAATATTTTTTATTTGAGATTTAGAATTAGCATGCAAGGCAGCAATACTACAAGCCATTGCAATTCTATGATCGTTATCATGATCTACTATTGTGCCTTGTAGATTATTACAATGATGTATTGTTAGTTTATCATTTTCTTCTATGACTTTTACTCCCATTTTTCCTAATTCTCGTGCCATAACAGAAATTCTATCAGTTTCTTTACCTCTAAGATGTAAAGCATTATATAATATAGTCTTGCCTTCCGCAAAAGCACCAACAACTGCCAAAATGGGAAATAAATCAGGTAAATCACGACAATCAATCTCTAAGCCTTTTAAAGGGAATTTTTTTAGATTTCCTTCTATAATTACTTGCTTATGCTTTTCATCCAATTTAATGTTAGCACCCATCCTATTTAGGATCTCAATTATTTTATTATCTCCTTGAAAATCCTTTTTACTTAAATTGTTAATAAATACTATTGATTCTTTATTAGATAATACTGTAGCAGCGATAAGAAATGATGCAGAAGAAAAATCTCCTGGAATTTCATAGGATTGAGCTCTATAATTTTGTTCAGTTGTGATATAAAATTTCCTTTCTTCGAAGTTTTCTTGAATATGTATACCAAATGAGTTTAATACATCTAAAGTAATTTTTATATATGGTGATGAAACTAATGAGGTTGTTAATTCTATTTCAATATAATCTTTATTCTCACATTTTAATAATGGACATACTATTAATAACGCTGTTATAAACTGAGAGCTTATATTTCCAGGAATCTTTACTTTATTACAGAGGACTTTTTTACGTTTGATTTGAAGTTTTTCATTAGATAATTTAAATTTTGCTCCTAATGATTCTATAGCGTTGAGGAGAGGAAGAATAGGTCGCTTTCTTCTTATAAATTCGCCTTTTAATGTAAGTCCACCTTTAATTAATAAGCTTAAAACACTAAAAATTCTTATGGAAGTTCCAGAATTTTTGCAATCAAGAGCGCTTCTATATGGCTTAAATGAGTGTCTTGAACGTTCTATAATATAAGAATTACCGTCTATTTTTAAGATTTTTATTCCTAAGGACCTTAAAATATTTATAGTAACTCCAGCATCTCCAGAAACTAAAGGATTTTTAATTATAGAAATCCCATCTGCAAGGCTAGCAGCGATAAAAGCTCTATGTGAATAACTTTTAGATCCTGGTGCTATGATTTCACCGCTTAAACTATTTGCTAATGGATTAATTTTGAGATCCATTAAATAATAAATAGAAAGTAAAAGATATAATATTAATTAAATATTGAAGAAAAATTATAATCTTATGTAGTTTAAATAGAAGTGATTGTGTGTGGACAACTCTTTTGGAACAATCTTTAAAATAACTTCTTTTGGAGAGAGTCATGGCGAGTTAATTGGAGTAATTATAGATGGGATACCAGCAGGACTCGATTTTGATTTAGAATTAATTCAAAAAGAATTAGATATGAGAAGACCTGGTCAATCTAACCTCACAACTTCACGCAATGAAGAAGATAAAGTAAAAGTAGTATCAGGGATTTTCAATGAAAAAACAACTGGAGCTCCAATTTGTTTAACTATAGAAAATAAAGATATTAATTCCTTACAATATGAAAAATTTAAAAAATTTCTACGACCCTCTCATGCAGACTATACAGCATTAATAAAATTTGGTGGAAATTCTGATTATCGGGGTTCAGGACGTTTTTCTGGCAGAATCACAGCGGGATTTGTGATGGCAGGAGCTGTAGCTAAACAAATATTACAAAAGTACAATATAAATATATTAGCATATACAAAGAGTATTGGAGATATTATTGATGAAAAAGATTATACTTTATATGATTATAAAGAATTGATCGATTTAAGAGAAAAATCTCTAACTAGAGCAATAGACAGTAAAAAATCCAGGTTAATGGAACAATTAATTATAAAAGTCAAAAATCAAAAAGATTCAATTGGAGGGAGTGTAAAATGTACAATAGAAAATTTTCCAGAGGGAAAAGGGGGTCCAGTATTCAATGGTCTTGAATCTGTCATAAGTAAAGCTATTTTTTCCATACCTGCTATAAAAGGTATAGAATTTGGAGCAGGATTTAAATCAGCACAAATGAAAGGATCTGAACATAATGATCCCTGGATTTTTAAAGATGGAAAAGTACAGACTACAAAAAATGATGCGGGTGGAATAATTGGCGGAATTTCTACGGGAATGCCTATTGAATTTACGGTTGTTGTAAAACCACCTGCCTCTATAGGCATCTCTCAAAAAACAGTAAATATTGAAACGAAAAAAAATGTAGAAATTGAATTTTCTGGAAGACATGACCCATGCATTGCACCACGGATCATTCCAGTAGTTGAAGCTATGACTGCAGTTGTTTTACTTGATTGTTTATTAATCGAAGGTTTTATTCCAAAAGTCTTTAAATCTTAAATTTCAATATTAGCTTCTTAAATAGAGGATTAATTACTATTTTAATTTCAAAGAAAAAATAAAAATAATTAACTATAATAGTAAAATAATGTAATGTGATTTATCATGACGGCATCAATCCAAGAAGAATTTATAGAAAAAATAATAACAGTAATAGACAGATGGTCTTTTGAAATGTGTGCTTTCTGCGATGATGGGGCAATGGTTTCGATAGACGGTATGCTTGATTTTAAATGTAGCAAATGTGGAAAACCAATGACTCCTGTTGCATATTTGGGGGAAATTGCTAAAGCTGTTTTCAATTATAGAGATCAACTTGAAAATTCTAATAATGAGTAGAATAATGCGTGTCTATTTTAAAAACAACTAATTATGGTAGAGTATTGGAAACTTTGATTTCTCGTAAATTCTTCTTCTATAGAATATTAACATTCTAGGTGTTTAAGATTAAATTACCAATTACTGCTGTAATGTTTGGAGCTGGGAGAAGGGGGCTGCAAGTTTATGGTGAATATGCTCTGAAAAATAAAAAAAAATTAAAATTTATTGCTGTAGCTGAACCTATTAAAACTAGATGTGAAAAATTTGCTAAGTTGCATAAGATTCCTTCAAATAGGTGCTATAAAAGTTGGGAAGATTTACTTCAAGAAGAAAGATTAGCAGATGTAGCATTTGTTTGTACACAAGATCAAAAGCATACAAAACCGACATTATTAGCGTTAGAGAAAGGATATAATGTGCTTTTAGAGAAACCTATGGCTCACACACTAGAAGATTGTATAAAAATAGTTAAAAAAGTGGAAGAGACAGGAAAATTATTAGGGGTTAGCCATGTTCTAAGATACACTGGTTTTTTTTCAACTATACATGAAATAGTACGAAAGGGACTGCTAGGAGATGTTATTAATATTTCTCATAGGGAAAATGTAATGTGGTATCATTATGCACATAGTTTTATCAGAGGCCCTTGGGCAAATGTAAAAAAGTCTTCTCCAATGATATTAGCAAAATGTTGTCATGATCTTGATTTACTTTTTCATATGGTTGGTTCACTTCCAAAGAAAATAAGTTCTTTTGGAAGTTTAATGCATTTTAAACCTGAGAATGCCCCAAAAGGAGCTCCAGAATATTGTCTAGATGGATGTCCTGCTAAAGATAAATGCCTGTATTATGCTCCAAGAATATATATTGATATTATCCCCCAAATTCAATTAATGGAGAAAAGTGATAATAAGTTTCTAAAGATATTAGGTAGGTTAAGAAAGAATCATGTGAATTTTTTAACTTATATTTCAAAAATTATAACTCCACTAAAAGAATTACGGTATTATCGAGATTTTCCAATTTATTATTTATATACTGGTCAGAAAGAAGATTATTCAGATGAAGCTAAGCTTGAAATTCTTAAAAGTAGTCAATATGGAAAATGTGTATATCATAGTAATAATGATGTGGTTGATCACCAAATCGTTAATATTGAATTTGAAAATGGAGTTACAGCTAATTTAACGATGCATGGTTTCAGCGAACGAGAAGGTCGTACTTTAAGAATTGATGGAACCAAAGCAACATTAATAGGAGAATTTCATATAAGTGGTGAGAAAGTCATTCTCTATGATCATTTTTCTGGAAAAGAAAAACTTGTATATAAAAAGAAATTAACACGTGAATCAGGAGAGCATGGTGTAGGAGATTTTGAACTAGTAGATGCTTATATTGAATCGCTCATAAATAAAGAAAAAATCCAACCTTTAACAAATGCACGGGAGACTGTTGAGAGTCATTTAATGGCCTTTGCTGCCGATGAATCGCGTTTAAAAGGAATTGTGGTTGATATGGAAGAATTTCGTAAAAGAGCTGACCAAATCTGAATGGTTCATCAAAAACTACTTATATAAGAATGTAAAAATTATAGTTAATTTATTATAATTAACAATATAAGATATCATATAATTAAATTCAAATTTCGGATTGTCAAAACAGAATGGATAAGAAAATTGATACCTCAAAGCAATTTATAGCATTTTATAAAAAGAAAGGGGATTATTTAGTTTCTCTTTCTGAAAATCATTTTAAGAATATAGAATATCGAAAATGTCTTGAATTATTAAATCAAGCTTATAGTATGTATATAAAAGGTAATTATACAGAACTTGCAGAAAAAACAAAACAAAGATTCATGGAAATAAAAGATAAATATTTTAAGAAAGAAGAAAAATGAGTTTACCTTTTGAAATTCTTTTCTAGCTTGTTTTCAATATCTTCAATATGAGTCCCTTTCCAATAGATTTTTTTGCAATCTAGATTAGAGCATAGAAAGAATTCATTATAATGGTTGAATGTTTCTTTTAAAACAATATTTTTTATTAAACTTTTATCATTAATTTTTTTTAAAGGTGAATTACAGTTCGAACATCTTGCTTGTTCAATTTTAAAATCAAAACTTAATCCTAACCTTCTATTAAGTTGGTTTAAGTAATTATATACTCCCTCTCCTTTCAGATATAGACTTTTGTTCCTATAACCCTTAAAGAGAGGGTAATCCTTAGTTATAATAATCCGATTATTTTTTTGAGCATATTCAATTAATTTTTCATCTGGAACAGGATTAATTTTAAAGTAGTCAATCAAATCGTTTGCATATACAGTATCGTATCCAAAAATTCTAAGGAAACGTGCTAATTTTCCTAACATTGCATCTACTAAGAATTTCATCTTTATAGGTTGATGCTCTTATTAATTTTTTCTATATTAAATATATTTAAAACATGTAATAAATTATTTAATTGAAATTTAATCAAAAAAAAATTTCTTAAATTATCTATGGAAGCTAAAGATTTAATGGAAAAAGCAGTTAAATTTCATGGGCATATATGTCCAGGTTTAGCAATAGGTGTCCTAGCTGCAAAATATGTGTTAGAGAATGGTTTTAAATATTCTCCTAACGAAGAAGTAGTTGCTGTTGTTGAGAATGATAATTGTAGTGTTGATGCACTCCAAGTTTTATTAGGAACTACATACGGTAAAGGTAATCTAATTCACCAAGATTATGGAAAACCTAATTATTATTTCTATAATAGAGAAACTGAAAAAGCTGTGAAATTAACTATCAAGAATAAAGATTTTAGAGATAAAAAGTTATCAAAAATGGAGATGGTCCAAAAAATATTAAAGTCAAAACCTAAGGATATTTTTAATATATACGAACTAGAATTCAATCCCCCTGGATTAGCAGAGATAGAAGAATCAATTCCATGTGATATTTGTGGTGAACTTACAATGAATAGTCGGCTTATGTTTTATGAAAATAACACAATGTGCATTCCTTGTTATAGGGCTCGTAGAAAGTAATTACTTATAAGAATTAAAATTTATTTAAGTATAATTGTTTTTTAAAAATACCTCCTTTCTCGATAATAAATACTAATAATTATGAAATTAAGAATTAAATTCGAGTTTATATGAAAAATAATAAATCAAAAATAATGCCTGGTGCTGGTCCTTTTTATTTTGAAGGAAATAGAATTGGACTCTTAATCATTCATGGTGGAGGAGGAGGAACTTGCGCCGATCTGAGACCTTTAGCGGAAGATTTGCGTAGAAGAGGGGGCTATACTATTAGTGTTCCTTTACTCCCAGGATATGGGACTACACCTGAAGATTTAAAAAATGTTCATATTGATGATTGGAAATCCGCTTTAGATAAGGATTTGACGATGTTAATGGACAAATGCGATAAGGTTATTGTAGGCGGTCATTCTATGGGTGGTGTTTTAACATTAATATTAGCTACAAATTATAATTTAGATGGAATTTTTATCATAAGTACACCAACAGGAATTCGTTCATTTTTAATTCATTTGGTTCCAATCTTCAAAATTTTTATGAAATATCACGCTATTGATTCAGAACAATTTAAAATAGATACGAATCAAAAATGGGTTGGTTATAATAAGATTCCCTTAAATATCGCGTCAAAAATAAAAAAACTGATGAAAATAATGAAAAAATCATTATCTAAAGTGAATTGTCCAGTATTATTATTTCAGGGGCGATTAGATTCTGCAATCAAAAAAAATAGTATGAATTATATTTTTAAGAATATTAATTCTAAAAGAAAATGGAAAATTTGGTTAGATCGTAATGATCATCCAATATTAAATAGCCCAGATCATAATCAAATTGTTTTAGAACTTGTAAAATTTATTAAAAAAATTTGTCCTTAAATTATTTATTATTAAATAAATTACTAAAAATATCGAGAGTAGACATTTGTAATTTTTAAAAACCTAAATTATGATTAACATACATTTTCTAAGAAGACTATTTGAATATCCATACTTTATTTTTATAGTAAAACAAAAGAGTAAAATAGAGATATTAAAAAAAATCGTAATTGAATAACACTATTAAATTATTTTCTATCTAAGATGAATAACCTATGATTAAAAATATTGATAAAGGAAATACTTTATTGGTAAAAGGCCCTGCAAGAATAACAGTATTAGAAGGAAAAATTGATGTATTTAGTAAGATTTTTCTCCCTGTAAAAGGAACCGTTAGTCAAGGAAAATCGGATATTGAAGAAAAAAATGTTTTAATAATACAAAGTGCCCAAATCTTTCCTTTATATGCACAACAGAATTCAAAATTAGAAATTTACACTAGTCTTGAAGAAAATATTAATTCCATTGAAGTAAATTCAATTGTTAGTCAATGGGTTGAAATTAAAGATAGTATCATAAAAAAGTTAAAAGAGAAAACTGGTTTACCATTAAAAATAATGGTATTAGGAATTAGTAGTGGAAAAACAACACTTATTAAATATTTAGCTAATAGTTTTATTAGAGAGGGATTAAAAGGAGGTTATCTCGATTCTGATCTTGGACAACAAATAATATATCTTCCTACAACAATAAACATTGGTACAATTGAGGATTATATTATATCAAGTAAAGATGTCAATTCTGAGGAAACAGTTTTTATAGGAAATACATTTCCAAAGGGAAATTATAAATTTATTGTTTCTCTTTCTTGTAAGAGATTAATTGATAGATATATTGAAAATAATAAAAATACTGATTTCATATTAATCGACACAGATGGTTGGATCAAAACTGAAGCTGGTATACTCTATAAAAACTTTTTTATAAAGACAGTAGATCCAGATATCATAATCATATTTCATGATGATGCAATTGAAGAATTAAAAGATATAGAAAAGACATCATCAAACTTAAGAAAAGATAGAAAAATCTATTTGATAAAAGAAATAAACAAATATTTTTATGAGAAAAATAAAGAAGAGAGAAGGTTTTTGAGACAAAGTCAATTTTCCAAAAAATTTGAAGAGTTTAGAAAAATTTCAATTCCATTAGAAGATATAGAATTTATAATAATGGATTATGATAAAGATAATGATAAGATTATTGAAAAGAAAATTGATATCAATGATCTCATTAATCTTCCTTACCACTATGTTATAATAGGCTTACTCACAGATAATTCTGAATTGACAGAAATAGGGCTTCTTTTTACAATAAATATTGAGAAGAGGTATATATTATTATATTCAAACTTAACTTATAAACAACAACTTCAAGTAAAAAAAATTTTACTTGGGAGCCTGAGATTATCGATAAAAGGTAATCATCAAGGATATCTATATTTATGATTAAATCTTTAAATACAATAAAAGATTAGATTATTCACTCTTCTCTATATTTTTTAATTCATGAAGAACGAGACTTTTTTTAGTTATGAGTAAAAAAAATATAAAAAAAGATTGTATTAAAATTATTATAACATAAGTGTATTGTCTTTAATTGATTTTTAATGGAAGAAGGTTTGCTAAATAAATTTCTTAAGCTAATGTCTACCAGTATATCAGATTCAGATTTAGAATTAGTACAATTAGGGCACTCATTAGGACTTAATTTAGTATCATTTGCTGAATTAAGAGCTTCACAAGATAATTATTTTGTTGATTTAATTAGAACGAGAGCGTTAGAGAAAATGGAAAAAGATAATGATAATTTTCTAATCAATAATAACTCTTTCTATGCAGGTAGTATCGATTTTATGGTGTCTGATGAACCAGAGGGTAAAAAGTTTTTTCTTTTAGAGACAAATGGAGGATCGCATAGGGGACTTTCAATAATCTCAAAAAAACAGCAAGAGTTATTATTTAATGGTTATCTTGAAGCCATTAATCAAGCAATAAAATTAAATAAACAAGAGGATGATAAGGTTTTTGTATTAGTTGGGGTGCCTGTTAATGATGCGTTAATTCACGAAAAAGTTATTATGATTGAATATTTTAGAAAAGCTTTAAAGTCGAAATTTTATTCTGTCAAGATTTTTAATACAGAAAACTTTGATAAAGATTTTAAAGCGGATATTGTCTTTTTAATTGCAGATTATAAACAGCTTTCTGATACACTCTCATTTTCAAATAATTGGGTTAAATATAATGGTGAAGAAGTAAGTGCTTTAATAGGTGATGGAATTACAAGACGTTTAGATGATGAGAAATTTATAACGCAAATCAATGAAAATTACCATCAAATTAACACTATTATTATTAACCCTATATTTAGAATCACTGATGATAAATCTCTAACATATTTAGCTAGTTATTTCAGTAAAGATATTTTAAAAAAATACAATCTTAGATACCTTCTATTTACTAAAGCATTTAGTGAGGTAGATTTAATTGATAAACTACAATATTTATTAAAAAAGTATAAAAGACCTTTTGTTATTAAACCAAGTGGGGGTTCAGGGGGTGCAGGAATAATTCCAGTATCTATAGACAAAGATTCCGCAAAAATAAAAAGCATTATTGAAGAAAGCAAAAAGGAGTTTTTTGCAAAGTTTATGAAAAATCGTAATCCTTTTCCCTATACTATTCAAGAAAAGGCAAATTTTTCTTTGATTGATTGGCGTGAAAAAAAACATACATTTGATTTAAGAATATATTTAACTCAACGGAATAATATGATAATCCCAATAGGGGGGTTAGCAAGAATTGCACGTGGAAGCTATAGTACCGGTTTAGATAAACAGGAATTTGTAGTAAATTTATCTGGTTATAATGGTCAAATCGAAGTTGAGAGAGGGATTGGATTCTCAGAAAAAAATTGTAAATTATTAAATTTGACTAAAGATGATTTTGTAAATTTATTTTGTATTGGCTGTGTATTATTTGCGAGTATGGTAAGAAACTATGAAAGAATTATAAATTTCTCTGATTGGGATACAATTGTTGATTAAACCTTGGTGAGCTTAGAGACTTTAAAAGAATTATTAGATTTACCTAATAGATACAAATTATATGAAAAAATTTTAACTAAATTTAAGGAATTTGGTAAATTAGATGATTTAAATTATTTGGAATTTGAAACCTCGGAAGGAAAGATTCCTATTATTATTATCTCAAAATCACTAGATCCAAATAAAGTTAAATGTGTAAAGGTTTTTGTGGGCACACAGCATAATGAATATAATGGATTATTTGGGATTTTAGAATATCTTAGTATGGTTGAAACATCGAAGATTTCCATACATAAAATTTTATTAAATTGTCAGATTCTAATTTTTGCTCCATTAATGAATCCCTATGGATTTTTATATCCTAAAAAAGAAAATAAATCAGGATATTTTTTAGGAAATGGTACAAATCTAAATCGATATTGGAGGAGAACTTTTGTCCCGGAACATAATAAAGGAGATAATGACTTAAATCAATTTGACATTCCAGAACAGGCGAGAATTATAAAGAATCTATTGGAAAAATTCTGGGAAAATGAGGATATATCGATATATATGCTTGATTTTCATGAAACTTCTCTTCTTAAAAGATTTTCAACAGAATTAATTGAAAATTTAAATAAAGATTCAATTACATACAAATTTTCACATTGGCTTATGGAGGGAATAGTATATAATATTATCAAACTCTATAATATGCCCTATTCTAGGAAACCTTTATTTTATAAATGTAATCCTAATGCTAATCACACTCATGTGAATTTAACGATAAAACAGTTAGATATAGTATATGAAAGATTGAAAGAATATATGGCTAGTAATTATAAAAAACTATCATTCTATTTTTGTTATAGCAATAGGAGTAAGAAATATTGTATGGAACTTGCCCAAAACGTTTATGAAAAGTTAAAAGAATTATTATGGGAAACCTATTTTCCAGCATTTAATCATAACTTTCATGACCATGGATGTTTAGTAAATATGAATGATGCTACAAATCGAAAAAATGTATATTCAATGGAATTAGAATCTGAAAAACTTTTTTTTAACATTTTCGAAGAAATTGAGAAATCTAAAAAAGATATAAATTATTTTAAGGAGAAACTTAAAAAAGTTAATGCAAGTATTATTTTAGTTATTGAATCAATAAAAGAAATGATCAAGCTTTATTAATTCTGATGTTAAATAAGAAAATTTAATTCATTAAGTAATAGGTAATTCTAATTTTAATTTAATAGAAGTATGTTCATTTAAACAATTATCATGGCAATAAAAAGTCTCTTCACCAATAAATTTTCCAAATTTAATATCTCCTAATGTGAACTGAAAAACATACTTTAAATTTACTCTTTCAATTTCTTTTCCACAGATTTTACAATTAAACATTTAATTTTAAGAATCTTCTTTCAATTTGGATTTTTTTAGACTAATTTAGAAGAATACTATTTAAACTACACAATTAAGGTGGAGTATTCTTTGCTTTATCAATTATGAATTCAAGAAGCTAAGTGTAGCACCTACTAATGAAAATTCGTTTTTCTTTTGAGAATGGCCCCCTTTTTTCAAGATAATTAGATTTCTTTCAGGAGTTTCTAGAAGTACTCTATTTTCTTCAAAATTTTTGAACTTTATCACTTTATCATTTTTACAGTGAACCAACATAACTCTTCTTGATAATCTTTTCCATTCTTCTTCACTAAGATCTTTTTTAGCACTGTTGATTACTAAATATGGAGATAATTTCTCGTTTTCTTCCTTACTTGGGAATAGTTTTACACTTTTAAGTAAGTAACTTAACAAAACTACAGGATTATATTTTGGTATGTTTTGTTTATAATGAGACATCGATGAGATAGCAATAATTTTCTTGATTTTATTGTTTAAAAACCCCCCACATAATGCAGTTATAGCTCCAATACTAAATCCAATACAGTGAATTTTCAACTCAGAGAATTGTCTTTCTAAATTTATCCACTCAATAACTTTCTTGAAATCTTCGATTCGCTTTAAAAAATCACTTCTTTTACCTAGAGCTTTAGACTTTCCTGTCCCTCTGGCATCATAGACTAAAACAACATATCCTTGGTAAGCCAATGGAAAATAATAGTACTGAAGAGTTTCTTTTGTATCAGAAAAACCATGACATATTACTATTATTGAGCTTTTCAATCTAACTTTTGCTGGATTTCGATTTTTTATTATATTTGCTGCTAAAAATCCATCTTTTAAGTCGATTTTTATTTCAGAAACTTCAATTTCCTTAGAGCTGAGATTAATCCAACGATCAAACCAAAGGTCTCGAAAAGACCAATAAATTTCAAATGGTGTATAAACTATTAAAAAAGTAGTTGTTGATAAAATAAAACATCTAAAGAAAGCTGTAGAATAACAGGGATTTCCTAAAGAAATATTTACTTGCCAAATAAACCAACTAAATAAAATATCAATACATATTAAGATGATACGTTTATGAGTATTTGAGAGCAAAATATTTCCCTATAAAATTATAATCTGAAGAAATTTATGCCAATAATAGCCAAAAATATAAAATTGAAACAGATTTAAAAATATTTAGATTAAAAAATTAGAATAAAACCTTTTAAGTGTCTTTCTTTAATTCTTAACCTGTTTTAGAACAAATCTTTCATATTGTTTATTATTTTTTAGCTTTATCAGGAGGACAACCGAAATCATCTCTAACTTTACAATCTCGCTTACTTGAGCTACCAGGACATGGGGCGCATTTAGTTTTTCTCAATAGTGCTTCAACTTCATCAACTTCATAACCAAACGATTCATCCTCAGTTTCATTAACTAGCATATCGTCTTTAACTTTACTAAGATCATAATCAATATCTTCTTCTAAGTTATCTTTCCACTGGTCTAAATCTAAAATCTCATCTCCATCCTCATCTACTTTTCCTGATGGGATTTCTAAATCATCCTCTTCAACAGGAGCACTCTTTTTTTTAGCCATGGTTTTCACTTTTATTTAACATATATTTTTACATTTGAAATTTTTTAATATATAATATTTACTAAAATTTAATTTTATTATTTTTAAAGTAAGTAAAATCAAAAATCATTTGTATCATATAATCTTGAATTTTTAAAAATAATGAGATGAATCTCTTAGGATAAATCATTATTCAGGATCTGATCAATTTGATACAATAGAGGTTCATTTTCGAGTATGTCATTTAAAAAATTCTTAATTTCATCTAAAGTAAGCTTCAATTCTTCTAGTGAATATGTATCATATTTATATATATGATACCGAGGCAGGAGGTATTTAAATTGAATGCCATTCAGGTTTACTTTTGAGTATAATAATTCTCTTATATTATTGAAATCCAGATTAGATTCTAAATATAAATCATCTAAATATAGTAAGTTTACTAAGCAATTACTTAATTTTTTAAAAAACCTAATTAACCTATCAATTTCTATTTGATATTTTTCTTTTAAAAATTTTAGCCCTGATATTTTATAGATAGATTCAGAATTTAAATCATAATGCAATTGCGATAAAATTTGAAGTATTTTTCCGCATTTTGATAGTGATAAAGGAAATTTTTGTGGTCCTGGCAATCTTTTTATAAAACTTCCATTGAATCTTAAATAACCTCCAGCCATATGAAGGGAACTAAATAAAGTTTTAAATATTGTATCCAATAATTTAGAGTTTAATACTGTTAAAAGACAATAAAGTTTCTCAGTATTTATCGAAGGAATTCTCACGAGATATAAGCCAGTTATATTAGTAAAAATTCCGGGATCATAAACACAGGTTAGATCTTTAGCAATTTCTCTAAAAATGATTTTTTCACTGTCGAGGTCTTGCCAAATAGGTTTAAAAGTAGGATTATAATTAAAATAAGAGATTTCAAAATCTCTCTTGGCGATCTTAATTCTTTTATTATATTTAATATGATACTTCTCTACATTTCCTGTCCCAATCAACAAGAGATCCTTATCAGACTTGGGTTCTTCACTGATATTATCAAAATACTTATTATATTTCAAAAATCCAAAGGGACGATAGATGATTTTTAAATCCTTAAAGGTATCCTTAATTGATTTAAACTTACTATACAGAAATTTAATTAAATCAATATTACCTGAAATAGGTATAACATTAGAAGGAAGGTCATTGATTAATTTCTGAGGTAATTTAATTAAATTTAACCTATTAAAGGTCAGAAGATCATCAAGATTATTAAATTTTTTTATACTAATCTCATTTTTATCACCAGATTTACCCTTTTTAAGATAAATAATTATTGGATAGGTTGCTGCTTTTTGAAATATAATTAAAGAAGAAACATTTACAATTTCTCTAATCTCTGTGTTTCCAATTAATAATTCTCGGATCTTAATTCCGTAATCAGCCGATAGAAATTTATTAGGCAAAATAAAGGAGAGATAACCATTCTCTTTCATTGATTCAATGGATTTTTCAATAAAGATAATAGAAAGATCAAATAATTTGTATGCTGAGTTGAAATTTTCATATAATTTTCTTTTATATTCAGAATCTTTTATTTTCTTATTTTCAACATAAGGAGGATTTCCTACGATTATATCAAACTTTTCAGATTCAAACTCTAAAAGAAAATCTAAGTGGTATAAGTTAAGTTTAATGTCAATTTTATTAATTATTTGGTTAACCTCTTCTAGGTTTAAACCTTTAATATTAAAATTATGAAGATTACATTGTATTTCATTACCAGAAAAAAGCCAAGATATTAATCGTAATTTTGTGATAATATAAGCAGATTTCTCAATCTCAATACCATACACATTATCTTGTATTATATTTCGTTTTATTTCATAATCGTCTAATCCAGATTTTAGTGTTTTCCAAAATTGATAAAGCATTTCCGCGGTAGAAATAATAAACCTTCCAGAGCCACACGCAGGATCCAATATTTTAATAGCTTTTAGTTTTTCAATAAAAAAAGTTTTTAATTTATCGTTTCTAAATAAAGTTCGCTTTATATGATTAAAAAAGGAAACTGAATTAGAGCATTTTGGAAAATCGAAATATTCTTTGAAATATAATTTAAAAATATTTGAAACTATGTAATCCACAATAGGTTGTGGAGTATAAATTACTCCTATACTCCTATTGTTAGGTTTTTCAATTTCAAAATCTATAATAACCTTATTTATGTAAGTAAAAAAATCTTGAGTCGACAACTTTTCTATTGAAAATTAAATATTCTATTAATATTGTAGAATTTTCTATTAATTCTGTTTTTAATTTAAATTTCCTTACTAATAAAAATTATAGAAACAATATTAAAAATAAAAAAAAAATATAATATCGAATTTATAAGTAAGGGAAATTTTGATTGAGCATATAGATTTAAAGGATATGATTAAAAATCCACAGTTGTTTTCTGATTTAGAATTTGATGTTATTTCTAAAATTCTGCTAAATGCTAAAAAAATATTTGAAAATGAAAATATACTTCTAGAATTTAATTTAAAAAATAGAGATAAGGAAATTTATGTAATTGGAGATATTCATGGGAATTTCGAGACATTAGTGAAATTAGTTGAAACTATAGAAGAAAATAATCCAGAATTGGTTATATTTTTGGGAGATATTGTTGATAGAGGGCCTAAACAGTTAGAGTGTTTATTGATTGTATTAACTTTAAAAATTCTTAATCCTCAAAAATATTATCTTTTAAGAGGAAATCACGAAACTTTAGAAATGAATCAATACTATGGTTTTTTTCAGGATTTCATCAATAAGTTTTATGACTCAAATAAATTCAATGAAATTTTGACAGTTTATAATGTTTTACCAATATGTGCAATAATTAATAATATAATTCTATGTTTACATGGGGGTATTCCTCAAGATAAAGAGATTTTAAAAAAAACAAAAGGTAAAAAAACTAAGAATATTAATTTAATATTCAATTCGATTAATCAAGGTCTATATCAAATTATGTGGAATGATCCTAAATCAGAACTACAAGGATTTGCAAATAGTTTTAGAGGCTCTGGGATTTATTTTTTTGGAGAAGAAGCTTTTAATAACTTCATGAGGAATAACAATCTTGAATATCTTATTAGAGCACATGAATGTTTTCCAGAGGGATATCGTTGGTTTTTCAAAAAAAGATTACTGTCAATATTTTCTTCAGCAAATTATAGAGGATTTTACACACCAAATCCAGCATCATTTGCAATTATTAGAAACAATAAAATAATTCCCAAAATAATAGAATTATAAGAAAATCAACTAGATCTGTTTTAATACCCTAAAATTTAATTAGATCTTCTCTATTTATGTGATTTGAGATGCATCGGGTTTAATAAACAAAAGATTATTACCACGAATGAATATCTCGTTGTATTTCGCAACAGGTGTGCCCTCTAAGAGCTCTGTAGCGTCTTCTAATATCATGTTCATGTATGCGTCAATTTCTTTCAATAAACCTCTATATTCTGTTCCATCCTTTAATCTAAGTAAAATGATGGAATTCTGCGCATTCTGGAGGATCATGAGTGGGTTCTTTGACCTCTGCTGAATGCTATTTCTTGTTGACATTTTTTTACCTTTATCAAAAAAATCTTAAATATATCTATTAAAAAGATAATTTAAAGATAGATTTTTTTGAATTAAAACCTTTCCTTATTACATATTAAAATTTGAAGATTAAATTTATCTGGTAATCTTCTTGGAAGAATTTTTTAAAGATAATAATAAAAAGAAGAGAATTATTGAGAAATATAATTCTACAGCTTATTTCTATGATAAAAGGTATGCAACAATCCAAGAAATGAAATATGAAATAGTTTTAAAGGATTATAATCTCAATGGAAAAATCATTTTAGATATGGGTTGCGGTACTGGATTACTCTTTGAATATCTAATAAATTCATTAATTTATCATAGAATAATAAGGTATATATATATAGGAATTGATATTTCTTGGAGTATGTTATTAGAATTTAAATCTAAAGTCTCTCAGATTGGATTGTCAAACCCAGTATTGATACTGGCTGATATAGAAAATTTACCATTTAGAGACAAAACCTTTAATTCCATTTTTTCACTTACATCTTTTCAAAACTTGCCTTATATCAAGGAGGGAATTAGAGAATCTTTCCGAGTATGTCAAAAAAATGGAGAGATTAAATTATCAATTTTAAAGAAAAAATTAGATTTGACAACATTAATAAATCTTTTAAAATCTAAAATAAAGAACTCTGAAATTATAAATATAGAAAATTTAGAAGATTATATAATTATTGGAAAGAAATTAATGGACTAACGTATTTTTTATTCATTTCTTATAAAAATCTCTTATGATCCTATTTACATTGCTTTCAACATTGAATTTTCTTTGAAAATAATTACAAACATTTGTAATATCTCTTTCAAGAAGAGATTTAGCATTAGGGTGATCACTTGGCACCCATTGCAACCAATCAATGATTAATATATTCCCTTTCTCGTCTAATACGATATTGAATTCACCCAAATCCCCATGAATCATACGTCCTTTTTGATAAATTTCCTTCATTTGTTTTATTATTTTATTAAAAATTTTCACTGGATTTTTAATATTTTTATAATAAACTAATTCTTTTCCTCTCAAATAAGACATAACAACAATATGTCTATTATACGCTATAGGTTTTGGAGTATTTAAACTAAGTTTATAAATATTTTCTAAGGCTTCAAATTCTTTTTTAGCAGCTAGTCTATTTACATACAACCAAGAAAAATGTCCTCTTTCACCTATGAGATCTCTTAAATTCTTAATGCTTTTGAAACTAGTTCGCCCCATGCGATAAATCTTTAATGCAAAAATGTTTTCATGATCATCCATACAACTGTATACATCTGATTCTTTTCCTTTTCCTATTATAGGTCCAAGTTGACTAATAATGTTTCTTTCTACTAGTGTATGTAATGCAAGCAAATCATATGCTTTTGAGTTAAGAGTATATGCGATTTCATACTTTGAAGCATCTCTAATTATCAAATCGAGTTTATGAACTTTATTCAAGCGAAATAAAGTTTCTTCCATCTTATATCTTGAGTAAAATTTAATATTACTTACTATTACATATTCAGATCTCCGCATGCCTATTTCAATTGCCATTAAAATCCTAAAGTCTTCCTTTTCCAAGCTCGTGAGTAGTTTTGCTACTTCCACTTTTTTATCAGCTGAAAAATGAATTTTACATAATAAATTTTCGATAAATTTTCAAAAAAGTTACAAATTTATATACATTTGGAATTTCGAAAATTAAGATTGCGATTAAGTTTAGAAATAAAAAGGAAGATATATCTTGCTGTGAAATCAAATAATCAGTTAGTGTTGAGTCCTCTTGAAATAAAAAAAGAAAGATGCCAAAATTTAAATAAATCACTAACCCAATGCATATAATTAAACCAGCTATAGAAAAAATTATGACCTGGTTTTCTATCTCGATTATACCTATTATTATATTTAAGATAAACAGAATTAATGTTATAATCATTAATATCTTAGAAGTATTTATCCACATTTCATATAATACACTACTTACTACATAATTTCCATTAGAAACTGTCCATAATAAAGATAAGCTCAAATTTATTAATGAGATTATTGGTATTATTATTGCACCTAATAAAAAAATAAAGTAAAATCTTATTGTTGATAATCTGCTAAACAAAAGTGATTTTACTTCCTCTTTTTTTGTAGATTCCAACATGGACTTAACTTTATTTTCAATATTAATTGGAATGTCTTTTTTTAATATTATTAATTTCAGTTTTGAATCAGAATATTTAGAAATTAGCTCCTCAGCTAACTCGTATCCCTTTTTGGATTTTTCCTTGGAACATTTTGGGCCATTCCATATATAGATTTTCTTATTTTTTTCATCCAAAAATATGCAAATATCATGTAATAATAAACGTTGATCTTCTTCTATCCAATTAGATTTAGATTCATTGAAAATATATGTTCTAAGCATGAACTCTCTATTTATCTTAACTAAAATTACTTTTTATTCTTTTCTATACAATATTAGTAATTAAAAGAAATAGATAAAAAAGTTTTAAATTAGTAATATAAATATTAGACTCTCAATATTATTTATTATCAAGTCTTTGCTTTATTTCTTTCCACATTTTATTAATATACTCTTCATAAAGTAGTACTGTTTTTTCATCTATAGATCTAAATCTTTTTTGGGGTTTTAAATACTCTTTAATCGGCACTTTTTTTGATGGATCTAAATATTTTTTGCTTGATTTAGATAATTCAAACCTTCCATTTATAACCTCATAAAGGGGCCAAAATCCAGTTTGATTTGCTAGTCTACCTATGAGGATTGTATCTTTTGGATCATATCCCCACCCTGGCGGACAAGGAGAAATTATGTGAATATATTTAGTGCCTTTAATATTCTTCGCTCTTTTGAATTTTTCATATAAATCAAGTGGGTAAGCAGCATTTGCGGTGGCAACATAAGGAATTCCATGGGCTTCTAAAATTTTAGGCATATTTTTCTTATGGACCACTTTTCCACCGGGAGTGGTAGTAGTTTGGACTCCCAATGGTGTTGAACCACTTCTTTGAACACCAGTGTTCATATATGCTTCATTATCATAGCAAGCATAGATGAAATTTGTTCCTCTTTCTGCAGCTCCGCTTAAAGCTTGAATACCTATATCTGTCGTCCCACCATCTCCCGCAAAGGCAAGAACCGTAATTTTATCTTCTAAGTCTTTATCCTCTAATGATGCTAAGATTCCAGATGCTGCCGCGCCAGTAGTTGCAAATGGTGTATGATAAACAGAAATTTTGGTTGTACAAAAACCTTGCATACCATGTAGAACTGTTAAACAAGATGCGGGGACTGTTATAATTGTGTTTGCACCCAAAGCTTTGAGAGCTATTCTATATATTAGCGCCATTCCACAACCCGCACAGGCACGTGTGCCTGGATATATATATTCTTCTTCAGGAAGTTCCATAACATTTACCAACGCTTCTCACCTCTCTTCAAAATAAGTTTTTTCATCATAATCTTCTAATTCTTCTAATCTTAATCCTAAAAATTCTGTTTTATTGGTGAAAATTCCTTTTTTAAAATCATCTAATGCTCGATGAACACCTGTAAGGATATGATCAGTTTTTACATCTCTTCCACCTAATCCGACGATGAATCCTTTTATATTTGGTCTCGTTTTCAATCCATAAAGAGCAGCTTTCAATTCATAAGACAAAACACCTTCATAGCCATATCCTATTTCTCTGTCAAAAACTACTATATTTTCCTTATCCTTGAAAAATTCTCTTAATTCTTCTGAGGGATAGGGTCTAAAAAGTTTCAAACTTACCAGTCCTACCTTTAATCCTTGTTCTCTGAGTTTTTTAACAGCAATTCTAGATTGAGAAGCCACAGATCCCATTCCAAATATTATTATATCCGCATCCTCAGTATTAATTGCCTTATATACACCATTTCCATAAGTTCTACCGAATTTTTCAGCAAATTCATCATGAATTTCTTTAATTATATTTATTGAATTTTCTAATGCTTTCTGCAAAGCGTATCTATATTCGTAATATCCTGGTGCAGTTCCTTCTTCTCTTTTAACAACATGAGGCGTTGTAACAGGATCTATTCCTTTAATTGTTGAAATATCTGATAAATTAATATGATGCTTAAGAGGTGGTAAAAATTCATCTATATCTTTTTGATTTTCTAATTTTACAGGCATAACTGTATGTGATAATATATATCCATCATATGCTACAATTGCTGGTAAAGAAACTCGCTGATCTTCGGCAATTCTAAAAGCTTGAATGTTTGTATCATAAATTTCTTGATTATTTTCGCACATGAATTGCATCCAACCTACATCTCTAATCGTAATAAAATCTGAGTGATCTGTCCAGACAGACCAAGGTGCTCCAAGCGATCTTGTGGCTAGATTTATAACTAATGGTAGTCTATTTCCCGCTGCCCATGGTAGCATTTCATACATTAATTCCAATCCATGAGCTGAAGTTGCTGTGCCGACTCTGGAACCTGTTACAGAAGCAGCACAGCATACAGCAAGAGCAGAATGTTCTGATTCAACCATAACAAATCTTGCATTTAACTTTCCTTTTGCTATAAAATCAGCAATTTTTTCAACAACAGGACTTTGTGGAGTTATTGGATAAGCAGAAACAACACCTACCTTTGCTTGTCTAAAAGCATGTGCTGCAGCATGATTTCCTGTTAGAATTGTAACATTTTCATCAACCAAAATCTTTTTCTTTTCTCTAATAGTCATCCAAGTTTCACCTCCTCCATTGATATAGCTTTTACGGGACATTCTTCCATACATATACCACAGCCTTTACAATATTCATAATCTATTTTAGGTGGAATAATTCTAGTGATTACTGCTTCAGGACAATATAACCAACAATTAAAACAGCTCGGTTTTCCAGACTTAGCTGGAATACATTTATCTAAATCTATCACTGGTTTTTTTGAACTCCAAGTTCCAGTTTTTCCAGCTTCCCCGATAACTGGTTTTTGAACTGAACCTAGAATTTTTTGATAGTCTTTTTTTGAGTCCTTCATTAATATATCAAAATTAGATTTAAATGAGATTCTTGTATAAAATCAAACGCAGATAAGTTTTTATTTCTTACCATTTATAAAAATAAAGATATAAGCGGGATTTTAATTAACTTATGAGTTTTAAGAATATAGAATTTAAAGTTGTTAATAATTTACTAAGTAATAGAGCATAACTCTTTTTAAATAAAAGTTAAATACTTTATATTTCATTAATGTCATAATAAAAAATTCTT
>CAYSZJ010000006.1:0-3547 GCA_964435435.1 uncultured archaeon | reverse complement strand
ATTGGTTTTTATGGGTTATTTCGTGATATTACTAAAAGAAAGGAAGAAGAGAAAAAATTTAAAGAAGAATTAGAACAAATAGTTAATTTAAGGACTCAAGAATTAAGAGAATCTGAGGAGAAATATAGTAATCTTTTTCATCATTCAAATGATGGTATTTTTCTTCATGATCGTGAGGGAAATGTCATAGATGTAAACCAAAAAGCGTTAGATCAATTTGGTTATACTAAATCGGAGATCCTCTCGTTGAAAATATCTCAACTTCATCCTGAAACAGAACTTGAAGCATCTAAAAAAGCTTTTAAAGAGATTTTTGAATCAGGTGTTATAAGATTTGAAATTAGTTTTAAAAAAAAAAATGGTAGAATTTTTCTAGCAGAAGTTTCCTCCAGTTTGTTTGATATCGGTGGGAAGAAGGTTATTCAAGGGATAGTTCGTGATATTACTACACGTGTTTTAGCAGAAAAAAAGTTAAGAAAATCAGAAGAAAAGTACAGAAGTATGATCAATAATTTAGATATGAGTTTTTATCAAGTAAACTGGGAGGGTGTATTATTAAATCATAATCCAGCATTTTGTGAATTACTTGGTTATGACCTCTCTGAGAATTTAACAAACAGAGACATACATGATTTTTGGCAGAATCCTAAAGAACGTAAAGTTTATTTAAATGAAATAGAACAAAAAGGTTTTGTAAAGAATTATCTAGTTCATGCAAAAAATAGAAATGGTAAAAAGTTAGTGTTTCAATTAAATTCTCACATATTAAACACAAATATGGAAAATTCAGTTGTAATTCAGGGATTAATTTCAGATATTACAGAAAAATTTGAATTAGAACAAAAGTTAAAGGAATCTGAGGAACGATATCGGAATTTAATTGAATCTGTCCCATTTTCAATTGTATTAATTGACCGAAAGGGTAAGTTAATTTATTGTAATCCTGCAATTGAAAAAATGCTTGGTTATAGTGAAGATGAATTAATTGGTAATGAATTTAAAAATCTTCCAGCTCTTCATCCAAAATATATACCAAAAATGCTTAGACGGTTTGATAAGGTTTTAAAAGGTGAAATTTTACCTCCACTGGATATAGAATTATATAAAAAAGATGGTAATTTGATTTGGATGAGATACCAATCATCTTTAGTGAAATTAGGTGATGAAATCTTAATTCAAACGATCTTAAATGACATCTCAGAACAAAAAAAGGCAGATCTTCTCATTAAAGAGGAGATTCATAAACTGAAAGAATTAGATCAACTTAGAAAAGATTTAATTTCTAGAGTTTCTCATGAGTTAAAAACACCTCTTGTATCTGTTTGTGGAGCATCTGAACTCCTTTTAGATATGTTTAAAGATCAATTTAAAAAGGAATCTAAAGAACTAATTGAAATGATTGAAAAAGGTGGTAAAAGGCTAAAATATCTGGTTGATAATCTACTTGACATAACTCGAATAGAGTATAAAAAGTTCCAATTACAAAAAGATTTATATGATCTAAGTAAAATTATTAAAGATTGTGCGAATGAACTGATGTACCTAATCCGAAAGCAAAATTTGATTCTTAAACTTGATTTACCTAATGAGATGTATATTGAGGTAGATAAAGTAAGAATGGAACATGTGATTCTGAACCTTTTATCAAATGCAATAAAAAATACTTCACCAAAAGGAAGTATAAAAATAATTTTAAAAAAAATGGATAACTGGGCTGTAATTTATGTCATTGATACGGGAATAGGTCTCACAAGTGAAGAAATGGAGATAATTTTTACAAGATTTGGAAAAATTGAAAGATATGGAGATGGATTAGAGTATATAGATATCCAAGGTTCTGGTCTAGGATTATATATATCAAAGGAGATCATAGATTTACATGAGGGGAAAATATGGGCTGAATCTGAAGGAAGAGACAAAGGGAGCACATTTATATTAAAATTACCTATTCAATAGAAGTTATAGAATTGAAATGTTTTCGTATCATTCTTAGATAATATACCAATTTTTGAATATAACTAAAAATAGAAACAAATAACAATAGAAGCATAGTTTTTCCGATTTAAAAAAATAGTTGTGTTAATTATGCTAGTTTGCCAATTCTTTAATAATATAATAAAGAATTCTAAATTAAATTTGTAAATACAAACTAGTAAGGAATGTAAATCTGAAATTAAAAGAAACAAATATATATTGAAAATTTCCATGTTTTTTTTAGAAGAGATTACGTATTTGAAAAAAAAATAAAGCTTTGGGGTTATAATAGTGGAATATGATAGACAAGAGATAAGAGAAAAATTTAATGATTTATTTGAGCATTCATTAGATTTAATTTATGTCAGTGATTTAAAGGGAAACTTTTTGGATGCGAATGACATTGCATTAATAGCACTTGGTTATGAAAGGGAAGAAATATCACAGATAAATTTTTTAAATATCCTTGAAAAAGATGAATTAGAAAAAGCCTATGGAGTTTTGAAAGAAATTTTAAAGATAGGAAAACAATCTAAACGTAGAGAATATAAGGTGATGGCAAAAAATGGGAACTTCATACATATTGAAACTTATGCCATTCCTTTAAAGAGAGACGGTGAAATCTATGCAGTATTAGGTATAGGTAGAAATATCACTGACCGTAAGAAAACAGAACAAAAATTGCTAGATTCTGGAGAAATGTTTAGAGCATTATATAAAGAGGGTCCAATTGCAGCCTATACGTGGAAAAAATATAATAATGATTTTGTTCTTATCGATTATAATAATAGTGCTGAAATATTAACTAATGAGAATGTTATCAGCTTTTTAGGTCATAAAGCTTCGAATATGTATAAAGATAGACAAGATATTTTAGAAGATTTGCATCAATGTTTCAATAATAAGACGAATTTAACAAGAGAGATGAAGTACAAATTTCAATTTACTGAAGAAAAAAAGTATCTATTAGTAAACTACGGCTATGTTAAGCCAGATTTGGTAATTGTTCAAACTGAAGATATAACGGAAAAAAGAGTAGCAGAAGTAAAATTAAGAGAGTCTGAAAAAAAATATAGAAGTATCCTTGAGAATATGCAGGATGGGTATTTTGAAGTAGATCTTAATGGAAATTATACATTTGTCAATGATTATCATTGTAAATTTTTAGGATATCCAAAAGATGAATTAATAGGAATGAATTATCGCGATATTATAGAGAAGAAAACAATAAATGAAGTATTTAAAAAATTCAATCAACTCTATAATGGCGAGATCCTAAGAGCAATTTTTGAAACTAAAGTCTTTAGAAATGATGGATCAATGCGAATCATAGATGGAACGGCATATTTAAAATTTGATTCTAAGGGAAAAAAAGTTGGTTTTTATGGTTTTACTCGCGACATAACGGAAAAAGTAGAAGCAGAGCAAAAATTAAGAAAGTCCGAATTAAAGTATAGGAATATGATAAATCATTTAGATGTTGGTTTTTATCAAGTTACCTTAGATGGTATTTTATTAACTCACAATCCGGCTTATAATAAAATTTTAGGGTTTGATATATCAGAAGATTTAA
>CAYSZJ010000005.1:50677-64256 GCA_964435435.1 uncultured archaeon | reverse complement strand
CTTAAGATTTGAGATAGAAAAAGACTTAATTGAAGGTAAGATCCAAGTAAATGAACTCCCTGAAGTATGGAATACTAAATCTGAAAAATTATTAGGAATTATTCCGCCAAATGATGCCTTAGGTGTATTACAAGATATTCATTGGTCAATGGGAGCAATAGGATATTTCCCAACATACTTTCTTGGAACTCTCTATGGAGCGCAGATATATAAGACAGCTTTAAATACTAATCCAACATTACCCGAGGAATATAAAAAAGGTGAATATTCAAATATATTAAATTACTTAAAAGAAAATATACATCAACACGGCAAAATCTATAGAGCCAATGATTTAATAAAACGGGTAACTGGTGAAGACTTAAACCCTGATTATTTCATTAAATATATTGAAAAGAAATTCCCTCCTATCTATGGATTATAATAGTTACAATTTTTTTTTATTCTTTTTTTTAATATCTACCCCTTATATCAATTAAAAAAATCAAGACTTCTTTATTAAAAATTAACTGACATTTTCAAGCTTTTCTGAAACTATTACAGAAAAGTGATTTAATTATGAATTCTATGAAAGAATTTCTAACTTCATAAATCTAAATCTGATATCTTAGTACCAAGCCGCTCTAAGACTTTAATAGATTCTGGGATTGATTTTAAATTGGTTCGATAAAGCTGAAGATGCTGTAAAGATGTCAATTTTCCAATAGACTCTGGCAAAGTCTCAACTTCATTGACACTTAAATCTAATTGAACCAATGATCTTAAATTTCCAATCGATTCAGGAAGGGATTTTAAATTATTATTACTTAGACTCAAAATTTTTAAAGATCGTAGTTCTCCTATAGAATCTGGAAGTGAAGTCAAATTGTTTTCAAATAAATACAACTCTTCTAATTTATTTAATTTTCCTATTAAATCAGGCAGACATTTCAACTTATTATTTGCTAAATTTAAAAACCTGAGGTCGTTAAGATTACAAATTGAATCAGTTATTTTAAACAGTTTATTCCAACGCAAATCCAATTCTCTCAATGAATTAAGACCCCCAATTGACTTAGGAATTGATTGTAATCTATTAGCAGATAAATTCAAATATCTTAAGTTATTAAGTCTAGAAAATGAATCTGGTATATCTTCTAAAATATTTCCTCTCAAGTCAAGAGCTTGCAATAAAGTTAAATTCTTAATTGAATCAGGAATTTTTCTTAAATTTGACCTATATTTTATATTTGCTAAACTTCCTGTCAAATAAAGTTTTTTAAGACAATCTAATTTAGTGATTAGATCTGGAATTTCAATCATGTCAACTTCATAAATACTAAGCCCTACTACTCTAAAATTTACTAACTCGACGGACATTCGATCGACTAATGAGACCTCTTTAACAATTCTAAAACACCCTCCTAAAGAAAATTCTAGCTCTTGTAAAACGATAAAATCGGGCTCTAAAAGTGGTTCTCCCCTAAAATTAATAATATTACTTTTCATCAAAAATAAAAAAGATATTTAAAATATTTAAATTTTAACCGCAAGAAAAATTATTAATCATTGCTCCCTAAAAAATGGGTTATTAGAAACTTTTTGATCTTAGTTAATGCTGCATATTCTGATCCCCATCTATTCAATATATATGTCCTAATAGCTTGATCAGCTTTTGTCACAGATCCATCATCATTAATTCTATCTTTAATATTCAAAACAGAAGAGATTTCTCTCCACCCTAATCCCGCTATGATTAAATACTCAATAATCCCTAACTCTTGTGTATGTTCACCTATAATGAATTTCTCTTGAAACCTTCTATCCAATAAGTCTAATAAATCTTGAGGATCAATATGCTCTCGACCTTCACCTATTATAAAATCTATTCCTTGCGCCTTTAATTTATCTAACTGTGGATCAATAAAAAACTCATTACGACAAGCATCAAAGCCCATATACCAAATATCTTTACAAATTTTACTTAAAACCATAATATCAGATATCTTATAACGTCTAAATAAAGTTATCCCTTGATCTACTAACTTTTTAATTATTACAGAAGAACTATAACCAGAACTTATTAATTTATATAAAATTGGAGCAACATAAATAACTAAAAGAGCAAATCTAGTATCTAAAGATCCTAAAGATCCTACTGATGATTCTGCAATTTTTAACCTTATTTCATTAAGACTCTCAATTGTTGCCCTTGGAAGTCTGATATCATCAGGAATATGATCTAGTAATGGTCTAATAAATTTCCCGAATTTCTTTCGTAAAGTAGATTCACTAACTTCAAAATCCTCTTCAAGACCATGAAAATCTCTACGTGAAAGTAAGCCTCTAAATAATTCTTCCATAGGTACTTGTTTTAGTGTCATTCCCCATGATGGGGGACCACGATAATAGTTTAGACCTCCAAAATCAGGATTATTCGAATCATAAAAGTCCATATAGAAAGTCTCCTTCAAATCTAACTCTTTTTGGGTGTAGCATAAATCTATTATTTCAAAATCAAAAGCTTCATCGATAGTACATGTTGCATCTTTGGAGAAATGCTTTGCTAAAGTTGGCAAATATCTGTTGTTTGCACCAAACTCTCCTCTTCTAGCTCTATCGAGCTCGGTAATCCATCTCGATTTTACTTCACTTGACTGCCCTATATATACTTCTGGAATAAGTAAATCACGACCAAATTCATCTTTATATCGCGTAACCTTATAAATTACACCTACATAAACTTGTGAATTCATTAATCCAATAATTCCTTTATCTTCAGCTCCTTCCATCATCTCCTTGGATATTACAAGACGACTATGTCGGAAATATCTCTTTTGACCATCTAAATCTTCCCATAATTTACCTAAAGCACCCTTTAATTGAGATTCAAAATCGTCTCGGTGAGGATCAAGAATATAATCAATAAAATCATCTTTAATTATAAATGGAAGTAGTCTAAGATTAGCTTCTATATTTACTTCTTCATTAAAATCTCTTTCGGGAAGATCTGGCGGGATAAAAAGAGAATCATCATCATGAATTCTATATTAATTTGAAAAGGAAAATAAATGAGATTCTTGAAGATTTAATCCAAAAAGAAAAAGAGAGAGCGAGTGGAAAATCTAAAATTAATAAAAAAACAAAAAAATCTTTAAAATCTTTAGCATTAATTTTAAGGGAAATTGGTGCCGAAGAATTAGCAGAAGAAGAAGCTCAAATAGGCCCAAATCCTATAACCCCACTTTCAAAACCACCTGATTTCGGATTTATAAAACGATATAGAAAAATATATGTTAATGTAGAGTCAATTGTAGTTTTTTATGCCCGTGTACCTGAATTTTTAGATTTAGGTAATTATGTTGAATTTAGTATCGATAATCCTGATATTGAAATTGATCCCTTAGGCTTTACAGTTGAAGAAAATCTAATTGAAAATAGTATAGTAAAGATTCCAATTGAAGTTAGGGGATTTAAAGCAGAAATTGAAGGAAACCTTCAGGCTACATATAAAGAACACATATCAACTATTCGTATAAAAGTTGTTGATAAACCAGGTTTAAAAGAATTTGGATTTGCTCAGAATAAATATGGTGGAAAAATTTCAAGTAGTATGAATTTAACTTTTTCAGCTAAAATCGATCATATTGTAGAAATTGGAGATCCTGTTAGCTTTTCTTCAAATTCCTCAGTTATAATAGTTCAGACTCCAGAATTTATTATTGATGATAATCAAAATGGGTATTTTATTACTACTGTAACCATTACAATAAGTAATGATGCTGAAATAGGTGATATTTGGGAACTTAAGGCGGAATGTAGTGGAAAGGAGCATATAGCTTTAATTGAAATTATTGAAGAGCAACCAAAAATTAGTTTTCCTGAACCTGCTATCGATGATAAGAAAGAGGATCCCGAATATCCTGTAGAATTAAGTATAAGGGAAAATAAGATATGGGTATATGCTTTACATAGAACTGTAAAGCCATTTTGGGACTCTGAAAAACAAACTGATGACATTAATTTTAGAATTCGTTTTGCTGATTTAATTGTAGAAGAAACAATAAATTATCTTGTAGGTAGGAAACTTGGAAATAGAGATAATTATGATTGGTTCACTTCTGAATCTCTAAAAAGATATATCTATAAAAATCATGCCTATAAAATATATCAATCTTTAGGTTTAATAATGTAATTATATTCTAACGTGGTTTAAATTGGATCTTAAGAAATTATTTAATTCAGAGAAAATTTTAGAAAAATTATCAAAGTTTTATCAAAAAGATTATGAACCAGCAATTTACAAAGATATTAGTTTAGAGAGTCTTTTAGTTTATGGAATTTATGTTTTAAACAAGAAAAATCTTGATGTATCTGAAGAAAATATCTTTGTTCAAACATATCTTTTATTTCCACAGAGATATTCGCTTCCAAATTATCCCTTTTTCCCAAATGTTGTTCAATTGAATCAAAGCTGGTTTAGATGTCGTTCAAATAAGAATTTTATAGCTGGTAATTCTTCAGTTGGATTTAATCTAACAAAAAATGGTCTAAAAGAAGCAAAAAAAGTAGAAAATATACTAAAGAAATCAATTAAAGTAGGAGAGATAAGATCTGAAGGATTAATATCAAGTGAAATAGCTTTAATAGACTCCTTCAAAACTCATCCGAGTTTCTTAGAATTTCAGGAGAAAAAAGATTTAAAAATATCTGAACTTGAATTTTGCTTATTAATTAAGGTAAGACAAACAGCTTCTCACACTTTATTTGATACCAGATTTTTAGAATTGGAGCAAATTTTTACAGAACATAATGAAGAAGAATTATTAATCTTTCTTCAAGAATTAAAAAAGGAATTTAATTATTTTTTTATTCCAATAGAAGAGAAATCTTCAATGATAAAAAATAAAAACATTAACAAAAAGTAATTTGATTTAGTGGTTATAATTATGAGTGAGGATTTTAAGAATTTTTATAAGGATTATTTTTTGGACTATTGGGAAATTAAGTACAGATTTTTAAAAGATAGGATTGAGAATTATAATGAACGTGAAGAAATAATCGTTAAAATAAACGGAATCGATACTATTACTAATTTTAAAAAGAAATTTTTAACTTTTCTAAAATTTGAATTACATTCTCTAAAATTTCAGATTATTGAAACTTTGTTCAGCTTTATTTTTGCATTAGAGAAGGGCGATGATATTGATTTATGGTTTAATCTTACTTTCCCAACAAATATTAGCGAAAGAAGTTTCGCTGTTTATGATAAAATATCAGAATTTAAAAATCAATGGAAATTGGAAGAATATTTGAAGAATGAAATAAAACTAAATGAAGAACTAATTCAATATTGGAAATATGTATTTTTTTATGATACTGATCTTTCTACACGTGGATTAAATGTTGAACTTATCGAAAATAATATTATCACTCTATTACACCAAATGGCTCAGACTTTTGCAGATAGAGAAGACTATAATGCATATAAACATGCATTAAGATGTTATTCAACCTCATTATCCCTTTCAATAATCAAACAAAATACAAATGAATTGATACCTATAGGTTTTGCTAAGAATGGAATGAATTTCCTTACTAAAATAGAAAAAGAAGACGATACAATTATTAATTCTACTTTCAAAGCCTTTTCTCCAAAAGAGGACTTATACTATATTCAGGAAGCAATCAAACTATTAAAAAACATCATAAACGTAAGAAAACCTCATTTCTGTAATGAGAAAAGTGAAGATTTATATTTTTGTGAAGAAGAAAAAGAACCTTATTACATTACTGATGACTATACATTACCAGGATTCTCAAAATCTACAACTTCTTTGAACACAATATTAAATCAAGCACATTATCATTATCAACATAATAATATTGATAAAGCAATAATTTTTTTTAAGAAAGTACGTCAAATTGATTACACAAATGAGAGTGCAATTATGGGTTTAGGATATTGTTATCAAAAGCTTAAAAATTTTGATGAAGCTATCAGTTTCTTCAAGGAATATACTAAAAATAACAGAGCAAAATATTGGAAAAGGGCACAATATAATTTAGCATTATGTTATTATTCGAAAAATGATTTGAAGCTCACTGAAGGTGAGTTAACTAAGTTGATAAATAATTTTCCAGACGATGTGGATAGTATCCTTACTTTATCAAGATATTTTCTTGCGGACATAAAATTAAGGTTAAATTACCAATACTTTGAGGAAAATGGAAGAAACGAGGTAAAGTATATTAAAGCAGCATCGAAATTATTAAAGAAAGCGGAAGAGAATAATTTTGATCATCCAGAAATATGGTTTAACTTAGCTAATGTCAAATCATACTTAGGGCATTTTAAGTCTGCTAAGAAAATATATCAAAAGATTAATCAACACTTTCCTCATGATATATCTGCCAAATTAAATTTAGCTCATTTGGTAATTAACTTTGAAGAAGATTTAGATTACGCTGAAGAATTACTAATGGAATGTTTAGAATTAAACAAAGATTATTTTAATACTTGGGTTGGCATCTCTTATTTAAGGCAAAAACAAGGTAATAAGGAGGCTTCTTATGAAGCATGTAAGAAAACGTTGAAACTATCAAATAATCTTGAAGAAAAAAAGATAGCTCTCAATAATATGGGTATTTACTATCGATTAAATGGTAATTGCGAGAGAGCAATAGAGTATTTTAGAAATTCTCTTAAAATTGACAAAAGCTTTAATAATGCCTTTGGTGGGTATATTGAATGTTTATTAGACCTCAAAAGATATGAAGAAATTGAGGAACTTACCAAAAATTTAGAATATAATCCGATTAATAAGTATCATTTAAAGGCGAGAGGATATGGACTCTCTTTTATGGATAAACATGAAGAAGCCTTGAAAGTAATTGACATGTGCATTGAGGTATTCACAGATGATTTGAAATTCTTGAGTGATCTATATGATTCTAAAGGAGATTTTCTTGTTAGAAGCGGAAATATAAGGGATGCTTTAGAGAACTTTCAAAAGTCATTGGAAATTGGGGATGAAGAATATGAATTTACTTCTGAAACAAAGGAAAAAATTAAAAAATATCAGTCAGAACTAACATAACTATTCTGAATAATTAATCGTTCAATAAAATGTACTGATAAAATTTTTGAGAGCACATCTTTTTGCCAATCTAAATTTATCATTTTTCTCCTGTTTAATTTTCAAAATTTCAGTTTTCCATTAAATTTAAGAATTTCAATTATTATTTTTTTATTGAGAGGGAATGTTTATTTATGAATGAAAGAGGAGAAGAACCAGCTTATGATAATCTCGGGGATTTAGCAAAAGATGCCACAAATCTTTTATTTCAATTGTTAAGGGATAGAGTCTTACGATTTGATTTGACTCGAAGCTTGGAAATTAATACATACTTTTTAAATTATTTTTTACTTCAAAACTACTTCGTAGCATTTGATTTACAAGACGAAAAGAATATGGGGAAACATCTTTCAGAAGAAAAATCATTAGAAGCCTCAGAATTCAGAGAGTATATCGAAAGGTTGCATGGTATGTTCATTATGGTCCCGATGAAATATAAAAGAGAAAAACTCTACAATAGAAGCCAGACTGACGAAATAATTGACAGAGTTGATGTTTATGGAGAATTTACTAACCTTTTTTTCGCTAGCCAGGAGAATATGACTAAAATGAAGATGGATGAAGTTTTACAGATGCTTGAAGACTACGTTATTTCTCACCACTTTCTTCCTTATTTGGATTATGATCCTGAATTTCAAAAAATTATAGATTCAGAGGCCACTACTCAGCTTTTTTGCATTACACGCCCAAAAGAATATTTAGATAAACATAATTTAAAACGTTATAATTATCCTATAGAAAAGAACATTGAAGGAGAATTTAATGATGCAATGAAGAGATGGGAAGTTAAATTATTCACATACAATCCTAAATTAACAACCTATAACGAATTTCTAAGTTATGGAGCAAATTTTTTTGCAGTAAAGGATTTTGGCTCAAAACAATTAATGAGGGAAGTAATTGATCTTTTTAGAGAATATTACATGTTGAGGATTCCATCTCGAAGAGAGGAGATTGGTAAATACATGGACTTATTCGAAAGTTTGTTTGGTTTAGCAAAGGGAAGATTGTATATTAAATTCCCATGGAATAAGTTGAAAAACAAATTACTATTGAAATATGATGAAGAAACTGTTAAGTCATTCTTGGATAAGTTCTGTTTACAAAAATCATTTTTAGACTTTCCTAAAGAGCTAGGCAATTTTGATCCTCTTGATTTCATTTCAGAATATAACGATTTTCTAAACTATTCATGTTATTGTTTAACAGGTCAAGTTTATACCGGTGCTCCCTTGATTTGGAGATCTATGGTAAAATACTTTGAAGAATTGCAGAATACTGATGAATTCAGAGATCAGAAAGGAGCTCTTTTAGAGAATTGGTGTTTAAAATTAATAGAAGAACACGGATTTCAGGTTGAAAAAATCATACTTAAGAATAAGGATGTAGAACCTAATGATAATTATTGGGATATGAAGGAACAAGTTAAATCTTTTAATAAAGAACCTCTTGAGTTTGAAGTGGAATTTATTGACCACCAAAAAAAGTATCCATTTCACGAATTTGATTTGATTTTTAGAGTAGAAAAGTTATTATATGTTGTAGAATGTAAGTGTACAGCAATTAGGTTTAGTCAAACCACAAAATACGTTTCTTGGGGAAGCAGATTTGAAAGAGTATTCGATGTACATTCTAAGAAGATTGATAATCTAAAGTATAATGTTGAAAAGGGTAAAATTTCTCATCCACTTTTTAATGATTTAGTAGAATATATCCCTATTATCATTCAGACAGAGGGCATATTTCATGGAACTTTTGGTGTCGATACTGATACATTTCGCGTTGTATTAGCTAATCTAAAGAAATATTATGAAGATGGAGATTTAATGAAAAGATTTGAAGAGTCTTAGTTAAAATAATATAGATTTAATCACTTTCTCTAATCTGAATACCAGCAATTTTCAACTTTATATCATATTCAATTAAATTATACTCTAAATTAGGTGTGTAATTACAATTCAGAATTCGACCAAGGTTATATTTAAATTTAGAAATAGTTAAATCTGTTGGGGTTCGTGGAACTGGTAAAATATTTCGATATCCGTCAACAAAAACAAACAAAAAATCCTTAACATATGAACCTCTATGAAATACCCTTACGATTATTTTTTCTGCACTTGGATCAGAGAAATTTTTAACCCAATCTTCTTCAAATACATCCCCATTCCCCCGTACATCATCTCTGATGTTAAGATTCAAATCTACACTATGTCTATATGTATATATTCCATAAGCATCATCATATAACCAATCTTTAGGATGAGAAGTTGCTAATATCAAATCGATATCTTCAATAGTTGTTATTTCTGATTTTTTTTTTATAGCTTTCTCTTTCTCTTCCATTTCTTTTAATTTTGGTTCAATAAGAAAAGACAATGAAAATGCAACAAGATCAATTAAAATTGCTATGAATATAGCATATGGAAAGATTGTAGTGATAATACCTCCGATAATAAACACAATAATTAAAATTACATATATAATAATTCTAATTTTCCATATCTTTTTCATTCTAGTAAACCCTAAATATTCTTTAACTTTTTGAGAAAGCAAGTTTATTAACTTATGATTAGGAACACAAATAAATAAATTTTATATTACCGTACATGTTTAATTAAAAATTCTCTAACTTTCTCAATTAACTTATCTCTACATTCAGGATTCGACCATTCTTCAAGTTTGAATAGATTCTCTTCTTCTGCTTTTCCGTGAAGCCACAAATGAGCAAGTACGACATATGTCCTCGTTCTAAGGTCATGAAAATCCCGCGTCTTACAAATTTTATCTAACGTGTGTTGAATTAGTTCCCTTCTTGCTTGTTTTACCGCTTCACTCTTATGGTGCATTATACTAGGACAACGGAAACTGTGAAATATAAATTGGATGAGAGTTGTAGATTATGAATAAAAAAACATCAGAAAAAATCAGCACTCAAGCAATTAAAATGATTTATAATTCTGAGTATTATATATAATTATAAGACAAAAATAAAAAGTATGTGCGGAATTGTCTTCTAAGAAAGAATTCAAGGTTAATGAGTATATAACATTAAAGTTAGAAGGAGATTTTAGATATGGATACTGAACGTTTTAAAGATAAAATTACAAAAATAATGGGAATCTCCCAGAAGGAATTATTAGAATTAATTGAGCAAGAACAACAAAAGAGTCATACTAGATATCATGATAAAGTTGCTTTAATGAAAACAGCTATAAATTTGTATGATCAAACCCACAATTCTGAGCTATTCAACGAAATTAAAAATTACATGACATTTATCGAAGAGGATATTTGCTTTGATGAAAATTTAGAAATTCGTACGGTCAAATCATACTTCTGCAGACCAGATAACTTACACATTAGTTTTGAGGATTATGGAATTAATACGACTATTGATCTTCTTGAGTGTGACTGTCCAACATTTCTAGAAAAAAATAGTTGTAATCATATAGAAATATACAAAAGAACATTATTTGATCCCAGCTTTATACCTGACAGTGGTGACCATTTCTCTTATTATAATGATATTGAACCAAATACATATACTTTTAGGGTATTATTAGAAACCTATCCTAGATGGGTGTTAAATTATCTTTTTAATCGGTGGCTTGAGACCTCCTCTAAACAGGAATTAGCGAAAGAATTAAAAACCAATGAAAATAATATAAAAAGACTATTAGATTTGCTGCAATCTTATCATATGAAGCGAAAAGGAGATGTGTGGCAATCTGTATCATCACAGATTAGAGATAAAGGATCAGACGTATTATGGTTACCTTGTGAAGCAACAGATGGGGGATTGACAAGATTTCCATCCATACCAAAAAATTCTTCACAATTTAAATTTATTAATTTAGAAGATAACCGTCTTGTTACTCTGCTTGAATCATTTGGCAATTTCACAGCAGTCGAAAAACTTCACCTACAGCGAAATTATATAAAAAAATTACCAGAATCTTTTGGAAGTCTTACAGAGCTTAAGGAGTTAAATATTGAATATAATCAGTTAAAAATCTTACCGGAAACTTTTGGAAATTTGATAAAATTAGAAGATCTTAAATTAAATAATAATAGATTACAAATTCTGCCTGATAACTTTGGAGATTTAACTTCACTCAAATTTCTCAATCTCTCTAATAATAATTTAGTTGCTCTTCCAGGAACATTTTATAATTTACAATCGCTTGAAATATTGAATTTAAATAATAATAAAGGACTCTATATATCAGAATCATTTGATAAATTAAAATCCTTAAAAAAAGTAAGTATAAATGATAATGGATATATTTCTTTTCCAAAATCATTGTGTCGCCTTGATAATCTTGACGAGTTATCTTTAGCTTCTAATAAATTAAAGACAGTTCCAGAGTGTATTGGAAATATGATTTCGCTAAAATCTTTAAATTTTAACAATAATCTAATAGATTATTATCCAGAATCATTGTGTAAGTTAAATAAGCTTGAATTTTTGCGATTAGGGTGTGTTTCCTATTCCATAATTCCCGATTTTCTTGTTGATTTCTTAATTGAGTTGGAGACTAAAGGTGCTAATCTTGGAATCGCTCCAGTATTTTTTGATGAATTGAAACAGAGGAGGACTTGAATTATGAGAGGATTCAAGGTCATCAAGTATCAAATACCGAATTATTAGAATGGTGATGAACATGAAAGAACTCAGAGAACTCATGGAAAGGGTAAAATTGAAAGTAAGAAGATTAAAGTTTTTCGCTAAAGAGGGGAGAATTGTCGATGCCATAAATGTAATGGGCATTGAACTTGGTAGACAAGATAAGATTTCGACCTATCCTTATGAGAATGATTTAGAAATTAGATTTTTTTCCTTACCAGATTTTTTTAAGCAAGTTGTAAGCATTGACGGAATAGGAATTGAAGCTGATATTAGTTTAGGAGACTTCGGTTACTCAAAACAGTATTTTTATCATGCCTTAAAAATAGTAAAAGATCCCGAGATAGGTATTCCAAACATGCAATACCCCCTGATTATAAGGAATAACATGTGTTCCGTGTTTATAGCACCAAAGATCGACCCAGAAAAAATAGACATACGAACACTGATAGATATTAATGTGGATGATCCAAGCTTAGTTGAAGAATTATCTTTTTTTACAAAAGGCGATTTAATCGCAATTCCAGATAGTATTAAGCAATTCAAAAATCTTAAAAAATTAAATCTTGCTTTTAATCCCTTAACTCAATTAAATGATGCCTTGAAAGAAATAACAGGGCTTGAAGAATTATATTTGGCGGGTACCCATTTAGATACCCTTCCTGAATGGATTGGGGAATTAAAAAAACTAAAAATTCTGGATCTTGCTCTTACTAAACTCAACGTTCTTCCTGAATCAACAAAAAATCTTTCTTCGTTAGAAATTCTAAATTTAGAATGTGTAGAATTGGTAAACATAAATGATATCCCAGAATTACTAAATGAAGACAAACTTAGAACTTTAAATCTGTGTCAAACGGGATTTACTAATTTATTGGGCTTACAACGATTTAAGAATTTAGAGGTACTGGGAATAGCTGGTAATAAGATAGATGATATTAAGGATTTAAAATATTTAAAAAATTTAAAAGAGTTAAATATCTCAGGCAATAAGTATTCTAAAATAGAAGGCTTAGAAGATCTGGTAAACTTGGAATATCTTGACATAGATTTATACGTAATTGAAGGATTACACAACTTAACAAATTTAGAACGTTTAATTATAAACTATTTAGAAAAAGATAAAGTATTATTAGATAAATTAGGAGGAATTTGGGATATGGAGCATGTCGATGAGGTTAATGAACCACAGAATATTGTCGAATATTGCAGAAAAAAGAAGTTCACCCGAGACGAATTTGAGGAGGATTTAACTTTGGGAGGATTGTCTGAAATTTCTGTTATTGTTTTAGAAGAAAGAGCTAACAAAGGAGATAAAATAGCTGAGGAATTATTAAATTTAAATAACAAAATTAAGAAGTAAAAGGGTTGTCAGAGAAATAATAAAAATATGCATAGAATTGCAAATCGTAAATATATAACAAATAAAATGAAATAATGATCACATGAATGATAATCAAAAGAAAAAGGCAGAATTACCAAGAGAGGAAGTAGAATTTATAGAAGAAATTCGATCCATTTTACCTAAAGATGATTCGAAATATAGTTTCTTTTATGATGTAGAAAACAACCAAATAAGTAGGATTTATTTACATTCAAGAACTATGAAACATCTTCCAGATTCGCTAGGAAATCTTACAGCTTTGGAATCACTTGAATTAGGAAGTAATAATTTTCAAAGTATTCCAGAATCAATATCAAATCTTAAGTCGCTTAGCTATTTTATCTTGAATTGGAATAAATTAAGAAATTTACCTTCTTCAATTGGTAAGCTTAGTTCTCTAACTCAACTAGATTTATCTCATAATAGATTAGAATCTTTACCTGATTCAAT
>CAYSZJ010000005.1:0-50577 GCA_964435435.1 uncultured archaeon | reverse complement strand
CTCTAACTCAACTAGATTTATCTCATAATAGATTAGAATCTTTACCTGATTCAATTGGTAGCCTTAGTTCTCTAACTCAACTAGATTTATCTCATAATAGATTAGAATCTTTACCTGATTCAATAGGAGAATTAAAGAATCTTGAGGTTCTACATCTAAATAATAATAATCTAATAACACTTCCAGAATCTATTGGAAATCTCTCATCCCTTAAAGAACTTAGATTAGAATATAACTTATTAACAACGCTTCCAACTTCTATAGGGAATTTATGTTGAATTGAAACCTTACATCTCAACAATAATATCCTAACCAATTTACCAACCTCAATAGGGAACTTGAAGAATCTAAAGGAAATTTACCTTGAATATAATAATATTGACCAATTACCAGAGTCAATCACGAATCTTTCGAATCTGACTAATTTGAGATTAAACAATAACCATTTAAAGAAGCTTCCTGAAACAATGGGTAGACTAAATACCCTACGTAATTTAGATCTTAGCTTTAATTATATTGAGTTTTTGCCAAAATCCTTATGTGATATGGCTTCTCTTCGAGAACTTAAGTTATTTGAGAATAATATAAAAGAGTTACCCCTAAACATAGCAAATTTTGAAAAATTAAGAGTATTAGACTTAAGATTCAATTCTTTAGTTAATCTCCCAGAATCTATAGGAGACGTTAAACCCCTAAAATCTTTACATTTAAGCTGTAATTCTCTAACAAATCTGCCAAAATCCGTAACGAATTTGAAATATATGAAAGATTTAAATGTCTCAGGAAACTGCATCTCAGATCTCGATCCTGAGATTATTGATGTTTTTGAAAAAATCAAGAAGAAAAAAAATCTCCCTGAAATTTTAAATTTAAGGGATAACCCAGTATACGAAAAACACCCTAAATTGAAAAAAAAATTTGGATTAGAAAAAATTGATTACTATATAGAATTAACTATACCTCAATCTTGGAAAGGCAAACTTCGAAGGATTTTAGACATTTATGGTTTAAGCAAGTACCGAGATAAGATATTTGATGCTATAAGATATAGATTTCCGATGATCAAACATTATGTAAAGGATGACAATAATATTGATGTCGGACTCTCTAAGTTAGGGGGAAATCCGGACGTGCCCGAAGATTTTGAGTGGCCTTTTTGGGATAATAGACCATTAAGCTTTTTATTACAGGTTAATTTGGAAGATTTCATAAAATTTGAGAAAAATCCATTCACTGCAGAAAGTGGGATGCTATATTTTTTTTATGACCCACTCCAGGAAGATTGGGGAGCAGAATTCGGTAAAAATGAAGGAGCCTGGCGAGTTATTTATATAAAAGAAGACAAGTCTAATCTTATTAGATTATCAAATCCCTCCAAAATAAGAGAGTATACATTTCCTACCTGTTTAGTATCCTTCTATCAAGTCATTCATTTTCCTTGCCGTTTACTCTCTGGAAAAGAAAGCGATGAGATAAGATATACTCCCGATTTTTTCATTAAAAGTCCTCTTAAGAATGATTTTTTCATTCGTGATCCATATACCCGGTTCCGAATTGATTTTTTCGAGTATGATTTCGAGTTTGGGAATCATGCTCTATTTGGATATCCCGATGAGATCCAAGAACTTGGAAAATGGGATGGATGGTGTCAATTACTTCAACTGGATGAGGATTCAATGCTGAGATGGACTTGGGGACACTATGGAAGAATTCACTTTATGATTAAAGAAGATGATTTAAAAAGAAATCATTTTGATGATGTTCACTTAATATTAGATTCTTATTGATTTAATCTGGGAATTGAAATGCTAAGCAAAATCACATTACTGTTATTTAAAATGATTTATAATTTTGAGTATCCTATACAATTATAAGACAAAAATTAAAAAAGGAAAGATAAACCTATTGCCTGATAAAGAATTCAAGGTTAACGAGTACATCGCGCTGAGATTGGAAGGTGGAAAGACCAACATTTATTTAAAAGGAGAATTGTTTCAACACTGTAAATCATTACTACAAAATATTCCTACTAAACGAATCATTTCAATTGATGGGGTTGTATCAATTGATGAAATTACAGAAAAGTTAGTTCGGAAAATAGCATATACTCAAAAAATAAAGATTATTCCACCTGAGTTAGAATTTTGGGGCCATTGTTCTAGCTTGCAAGCTTGGGTTGAACATAATTATAATACAAATTTAATTCATTCTAGTCTTGGATTCCCTTTATTAAAGGGATTAGTAGATATTGGAGATCCTCTTGCTAAAAAAGTATTCAAAGGGGAATTAATAAAAAGGTTTAGACAGGGAAATGAAAATGTTGTGTTATTTTTGTTGAACGCACATTATTTAGATAATTTAGATCTGAATCCTGAGGAGCATTCACTAATTTCAATGAAATGTTTATCATTAATTGAAAATCTCATAAGTGATTATAAAAAAAGGAGATATCAATTTTTTGATGATTTTTTGGAGGAGATCGAAAGATTGGTGCCTTATTTAAATCAAAGTGATGCAAATTATTGTTTCAGAAGTACTGGATTAAATTTAATCGGAAATATAATTACTTTTATTCTAGACATCGACGATTATTACTATAAAATTTCTTATGAAGACTTTTTGGATACTAAAACCATTAAGGATAACTTCGGAGAATATATTGAAAAGAGCTTAATCAATATTATTTCTCTTAATGATTCTAAAAAGAATGAAGTAATAGCTCATTTAGGCCTATTTAAGCATTTAAATGAAGATACTATTGAAAACTTGTTGAATTTTCACGAATTTTATGATACATTTAAAAATTATTTAAGTAATGTGGATCCTTCATATTTTAATAGTTCAAAGGTTATGAAAAAGTATGCTGCAATCTTGAAACAGTTTTTGAAAAAAAAAATTTCTAAGATTTTAAGCGAAGGTTCAATTAAAGAATTATTTATGATTTGGGATGAGCAGTTATTTAAGGATTTCACTACAAAAGAAATTTTTAGTCTCCTAAAAGATCGAAAATTAAAACTGCTTGAGAATTATTTAAAAGTATTACATTATTTATTTTCGAAGGGTTTATGCTCAACGAGTAAAGTTTTATGAGAGATTTGTCTATCCAAGATGGGAATCACTAGACATTTCTCATTACGTAAGAAATGATATTCTAGATTTAATTAAAAATGGAGATCCGAGAACATTTGTGCCTTTATTTGCATGTAATTTTCTTTCCTGTCTTGAACCTCAAGAGATTATATCACTAATTAAAAATGAAAATATTACTTTATTGAGAATGATAGTAGAAACCCTTGATAAAAATTGGGATGAATTTAAATATCTTAATGATGTTATTGAACAATATAGAAATGTTCATTATGAAAATGAGGTTGAAGAGCAAAATTGGGAACGAGAAAACAGAAGATTTTTTAAAATATTGAAGGAAATTCCATTTAGGGAAATTAAAGAGCAAGTATTAGACATTATAAAATCCTCCAAGATAAATTATTGGCCATTAATTCTTCATGGTATTATTGAGAAATTCTCATATGATGAATTATTGGATGTATTAAGAGATAGTGGATGTCTTGAAATCTTCTTAAATTCAATATCTAAACTAACTAGCTCAGAAGCCCGTTTAATCAGAAGAGTCTATTGGTTTGGAGATATAGATTTGAATTACTATAAAAATCTTGAACCATATCTATCAAAACCATATATAGAACCTATAGATACTTTTTTAAATTATTTTAGAATAGATAACAGACCATTTTCTATAGAAATAAAAGATTTCCAAGTTAACGAATATATTACACTGAAGTTGGAAAAAGATAAGACAGTTATTTATGTAAAAGGGGAAGAATTTATGATTTGTAAATTTTTATCAGCGAATATACCAATAGATAATATATATTCTTTTGGTGATACCATATCCATCGATGAGGCTGTAGAGAAACAGGACTCTCGAGAGATGCGCAAACTTAAAAATAGTATCTCACCTGATATAGAATTTTGGGCACATTGCTCTAATTTACAAGTATGGTTTGAAAATAACTATAATACAGATCTTTTACATAGTAGTTTGGCTTTTCCCCTGTTAAAGAAATTATCTGAATTTGGGGATCCCGTTGCAAAAAGTCAATTCAAAAGTGAAATAATTAAACGTTTTGAGACGGGTTATCAACCTACTGCAAAATATTTAATAAAAAACAACTATTTAGAGGTTTTTACCAGTGATGAATTAATCAATCTACTCTTTAATTCAGATTGCCTATTTTGTAATATATTTAAAAAAATCCTCAGAGATAAGGGCTTATCCTTAGATTATTTATTCCAATGGTTTTTATATTTGGAGATTATAGATAAACTAGCTACTAAGGAGATGCTTATAGATAATATTAGAAAATTAGTTGATTTATCGTTAGATAGTTCTTCTCATCTTCAAAAGAATTTTATACAGTCTATTGTCAACTTAGAACTTTACTTCATTTATTATTATATAAGTGCCTATCAAAGATTTTTTTTATATAAATTATCTCCAAACGATTCTTCAGAGTTTAGGCAGTGGTTAAATAACGAAGAACCTAAGGCTATTGCTAAGTATTATGAACAGGGTGAAGAACTTATTGATGTGATAAATTATTTAAAAGAAGGAATAAAAAGAGAATTGAGATATTTTCTTAAGTATGGAAAATATGACGAGAGTATTATTCCGGAGAATTTTAAATAACAGAAAGCAAGGTTCTCTACACCACCTTATATAACGACTGGAATTGCAATTGCCAGAGGAATCATAAATAATCATTATTAAAGTTATAAATATATATTATTAATTTGTCTTATTTATTCATTCATATAATTGTTAAGAGTCCTTTTTTGTATAATTTGAAGACCATTTGGAAAAGCATAAATTATGGAAAATTGCGATTTCAACTTAAAAGTTTGTATAATATGAAAAAAGGTTTAGAAGTGTGAAAGACAATGGTTATTATTAGTGAAGAAAGGATTAAGAAATTAGAAAACGTTCTTGCTAATTATCCCGATATGCTTAGTGAGTTTGGAATTAAACAACAGATAATAAAAGCGTTCAAATTTGAAAAACCGTTAACAAGCATCGAACTGTACAGCGAAAAAAACGAGAAAATAGCAAAATTCATTGAAGAATTAGAGGATTATTTCTACGTTGGTCATGTTCATTTCACCGAATCAAGAGACACTGAGATTTCTGGATTAATTTTTATTTCACGTTTTAAAAATCTGTTTGATGTAGCTATAAATTATGCAAATCAGCATAAATGTATGTTAGATGAATTTGCAGATTTATCAGGGATTTTATATGGATATTCATCTAAAGAAGTTGCTGAATATTGCTCAAAAGAGCGATTAAAGAGATTTAATTTAATTAAATAGAAAAAATAGAATAATTAATGACTGACATTATTTTCATCAAGATGAGACATGATATGTCTTCTAAGATCATCGTATTCCTCTATTAGAACACCGCAAAAAGGACAGAGATACATTTTTTTTAAGTCTCTAATTTTTGCTTTAATATGTTTTATTCTATGTCCACACGAAGGACAATTATAGAGTACATCAGTAAACACATGTTTATTAGTTATATGACTTACTAAGTTATTCCTATGTCTAGCTTTATAAGAATCAAAAGGACATTCATACCATTCTACTCCCATATCATGATTAGAATCCATATGTTTTTTTAGACTAGACTCATCCATAACTTTATAATCACAATGAGGGCAAAAATACCATGTCACACTAATTTTATGTGAATTGGATAAATGATCTCTTAGACTGGGTTTTCCTTTGGTTTTATGATCACAGTAAGGACATTCGAACCAATTCATTTTAAGATCATGTTGTTTTGGTTTACTCATTTAATTGTGACCTAATTTTTGTTTTTTTGTTAATAGGGATATTAGATTAGCTTATTTTTTAAATAAGAAAGGTGAGAGTGATTTGTGAATTGAGATCACATCAAAACTGAATTTATCATCAATGTTTTTCCAATTTATTTTTGAAAATTTCCAATTTATTTTTGAAAGTTACAAAATTGCTGAACTTATCGCTGTCACATATACAGTATATGTAATTTCGCTTAATCTCTGCTGGGTTTGAGTAGCAATAGCATGTTGATACATATATTCTAAAATAGAGGCATGAGCAGACTGCATAGTGGCAATCCTATCTATTTCTTCTGGAGCAATGCCTTCTCGCACCACACTGATATCCCAATACTTCTCGATGTTAAAATCAAATACTATATATGCATCATAATTCTGTATGGTAGAATGTTCTTCTAAAAGTGTGTAAATCTCACCTGTGAAATAATAATATTCATCAGAATCTAGAGTTAATATACCTGTATCACTATCATAAGTATAGCAATCAGTAAAGACATCTAACTCTCGCTCGTATCCTTCTGTATCAACAAGGTACGCCTTGAAAGAAACGACATCCCCTTTATATGCATGAATACTATCTTCTGGAATAAGTTGAATGTCTCTAGTACCATAGCCATCAAATATCTTAAAAATTGAATGATAGGATTCACTTAATTCTGCATATTGCTGTGAAGAGACAAAAATAGGATATTCAAGGTAATACTCTGGAAGGGGTGAATTATCTTCCGAATCAGTAAATCGTAGCATAGGAACAAAAGTACCATCTCCATAAACCATGTAGGGAATAATTTTATCATAATGATCATCATTATTTTGTGTGGTGGAATCATGAATTTCTTGTTCTAAATACATAATTGAGTTTGGCATATAATCTGCGTCATGGAAGCGTGGAACCATTACTTCATATGTCTGCACTTGCGTCTGAGTAATAGGATCTTGAAATACCTCTCTAACCTCTACTTCGAAATAAAATTCATCTAATCGTGGATCACCGAAATCAGAATACATCATTAAGTTTCGGGTTTGTTGGGCATAATCTAATGTTAATGCTTTATAGGAAATATCCCAATCAAAGATATCAAAGAAAGTCTTATCTTCATTCTTGGGAGCAAGCACCACTTGTCCGCTGTATGAATGTCTGCTTGTCTCAACCTTTACGGGAGCATATACACCACCAGGACTTCCTAATAACGCATTGATAAACACATCTAAGGTATCAGCTCCTCTTTCTGTTGTATCAGATAATACGACTTCTTCGTCATAATGAATATTATGGAGAGTCTGGGATTTGAGCCAATACTCTTGATCCCTCTCTTCTAACCACGAATGCATAGTATTAGCAAGCGCATATCCTACAAAATATCCAACTTGAAATGCAAACTTTACTGCTGGTATATTACCTCCAGAGAAATATGCAACGAGACCTGCAAGAACTAAGCCTGCTGCTACTCCGATACCCGCAGCTTGTAATTGCCAACTCACATCCTCCCATAATCTTCCAGAAACCGACTCAATAAAAACATCTGAAGTTATATCCATCGCTTCTTCAATTAATTTACTAGAACCTTCAGAATATTGCATCTTCCAGATATCAAATAGAGAATCACTAAACGCAGGTTCTAAGAACATACCATCATTATGATTCTCATCACCTACATAGATTAACTTATTATCTACATAATTTTGGGCGACATAATTGCCATCTTTCTCCCATCCAGAGAAATCAGTACTTACAATATGCTTTTCAACTAAAATTCTCCTATTTGGAGTGAAAAATGCATTATAATCATTATCCATACCGATGCCGATAACATTATCCTGTGAATCAGTAATAAATATTGTCGAATATATTCCATCACCATCTTCATCATAGTAATAATATTTACCATCAACTTTTTGTGGACCATATCTAGTATTGATATCATAATATACTCCATCTTGGGGTATAACTTCAATAACTGGTAAGGTAATATCTTCAGTATTGAGTCCATTTACTGCATTATACATTCCTGGCACAGATATTGTCTTATTAAATGCCAAAATATTCTCGCTAATAAACTTTCCATCTTCAAAAGTAAGTCTATAATCGAATATAGCAAGAATGTTGTCCTCAGCATACGCAAGAGAAAGTAGATTATCTAAAGCAGGAGCTTCTGTGATTATATCGTTGCTTGGATCATCATCACCCATATCATTAGTTACTGTTTGCAAATTATTTTCTATGTCATATACCTCTGAAATTTCATTTGGGAATACATCTTCATAATATCGTGTGCTAATGATTTGTTCACTGTCAAATTCCCTTATCATGAAAGACGCAGAAGTATCCGAATAAGCGCTCGTCACATTGCGAATTTCCGTTATATATCCATCATGCTCCTCTCCTAATGGATTATTTACTGTAGGCCTGAAATGGAGATGGGTTGTCTCACTGATAATAGTAATAACTTCTGTCATATAGCAAACCAACTCAAAAGATACTTCCTTATCGACAGCTCCATCGGAGTCAGTATCTTTCTGTATTAACGTCTTGTAGCTATCAACTTGAGTTGTAGTGGTAGAATTGGTAGTAATATACCGTTGAGCAAAAATATAATAATTCCTCCAAATATCTTTCCAATTTAGCTGATAACCCTCACTTACACTTATATCTCCCTGCTTATCCTTATAGACTTCCGATGTTAATGAACTCTGTACTAATATATCAAATGATATTTCTCCCGCTGGATTCAAATATCCATATTTGAACGAATCAAAAACTCCATCTCCAGTTAGATCGTCTTTTTGAACAATAAACTCATGATTAGCATCCAAATCAAAATCATGAAATTCTAAAATTGTCTTTGGGTCATTAACCTTGCTGAAATTATCGAAATCTTCAATACATTTAACCTGTTTGACCGACCATTCTAAAGTATTAGGATGGATCTGTTCAGACTAATATATGAGAATTATAAGAAAATTGAGCAATATAGTTCATGTAATAGTGGATAATAGAGAAATATAGTTCATGTAATTGAGCAATATAGTTCATGTAATAGTGGATAATAGAGAGCATAAACTACAAAAAGTGTTGGATCAAAGAAAGGATAGAATTACCTATGAAGTTGAGCAGTTAGAAGTTGCCGACATAGTAATAACTAAGGATGTTGCGATAGAACGGAAGGAAGGTTCTGATTATATATCCTCAATTTCAGATGGGAGGTTATTTGAACAGCTCGTACGGTTAAGGGATGCCTATCCAATTCCCATACTTATAATAGAAGGGTTAAATGATAAAGTTATGAATAACACAGGCATGAATATCACCTCTATTTATGGGGCACTTTCATTCGTATCCTATAAGTTAGGGATTTCGGTTATCCCTACGAGACACATTTCTGATACCGCAATTGCTATTGAACGGATTGCCTATCAAGAGCAGGTGAAGGATGATATGCCTATAATTTCACGGAGAGCGCCAAAGACTCTGAGTAAAGAAGAAAAGCGAGTATTTATTATTGAAGGTTTGGTTGATACAGGTCCAAGAAAAGCACAGTTATTAATTGAAAAATTTAAGACTCCCTACCAAGTGTTTAAGGCGGTGCGAGATACGGAGATAACCTACACCAAGAACGGAAATCCGAAGGGAATTCGAGGTCCACTTGAAAGGCTTTCAGGATTTGGATGGAAATTCATTCAAAAAAATAAGAGCTTATTATTTGGGAAATCAACTAAAGCAAAATCACCAATAGTGTAATTGAGCTATCTTTTTTTCCGCTTTATTATTTTTTTAGAATTTTTGGGTGTTTACTAAAAACTCCTCATTGAAATAATTCTTATCTATTTTAAATCGGTATTTTAATTGATAAATCAGATCAATTGTCTGAGGTCTTTATATGATTATATTTAAATACAAATATATTTTAAATTTTAAACGTGCTAATTGAAGTTATTTGGAGATAAGAAGCCATTGTAATTTAAAAAAAAATCAAAATCTCTTACATGAGTGAATTGAGTAGAAGTCCCACAAATGAGCTAGAAGGAATGATAGTAGCAGAAACGGAAAGAGCGCTGCTTATTAAATTCAAATCTGGAAAGCAAACGTGGATTCCAAAATCTACTATACAATCGAAATTTACATCTGACAAAACCATCGTTCAAGCATTTGTAATCGATACATGGGTGTTAGAAAAGAACAATATAATCGTAGATGAGAGTCTCCATATAGAACACGTTGTACAAAAGCTAAAAGTTCACCATTCAGATAACATCATTGCCATATATGGAATAGGAACCTTTTTCGATGACAATCTCCCTCCCACGTGGATAAAAAACGATATGGATTTAATCTTAATAGTAAAATCAATAGAGAAAATTCCCAAAGAAGACTGGGAGAGAAAGTTTTGGCCACAGAAAATTGATTATTATGATGTGTTTACAGGGTATAATACTCTGGAAATGTATCAAGATAAAAAAAAGTTTAAAGAACATTCAGGAGCAAATTATAAGTGGGCGCTTATCGAAATTAAAGTTCCTGAAAATTCGAAACTGCTCTATGGGAAAGATGTTCGAGACCAACTCCCTGACATTGCAACTATTACATTTGAGTATGATGATATCTTAGCAAGAGGGTTATATCATCTGGAGAAGAGCTTAGGTGATAAAGATCCGAATAACGTGATAATGGAATTTTCAAAAGGGGTTTTTAAAGTTGCGTTTTACCTCTGTGTTTATTTTGTGGAAAACTTCCACTTCACATCTATTATTGCAATTGGGAAAAAAATTAAGGAAATAGTGGAAATTATTACAAGTCTTAAACAATTTGAGACCTTTCTTGAAGAGGCAGTAACGTTTAGAAATACAGGTCAGCTCAAAACAGATGCTATAAGTTTGCTAAAAGAATTTATAGCTTATATTTTTTCCTTGCTAGAAACAGGCGTATTGCATAGAAGAATGGACATGTCTGAATTAGAATCGTATTTAACCAAGTATTTTGGTGGATTTCCACATTTAGAACAATTTCTTAAAAAATCAAGTTCAACCAACGAGCCCACCGATAAAATAAACACACCAAAGGTAGATCAGGGCTTACAAGGCATCAATACTTCAGGAATAGTAAGAGAAATAGGTAAGATACACAGGTTTGAAAGAGCAGATGGCACGAAAGGGAATGTTGCCTCTTTCTTATTAGAAGAAACTACAGGGATAATACGAGTTGTTGTATGGAATGATGAAGTAAGAAATAGGTTATTCAAAAATAAAAATTTCAAAAGTAATTGCTCAGTAGAAATTATTAATGGGTACATCAAAACAGGGAAAAATGAGAAGCCTGAAATTCATATTGGAAAATATGGATCTATTGTATTGCAAGAAAGCCTATTTACTCCCCCTCCTAGAGAGGAACGGAGACCCTCTAAACCCCAGATCACCGAACGATTACAATCATTAGAATTTGCGGAGACAAAAGTGTCGAGAATCCCTTGCCCCAATTGTGGATTGTTATGTTTCCCTCACGCAAAAAGATGTCCAAAGTGCGGTGAACCGCTTACCTATGATAATAATAATTTTTTGGAAAAATCAAAAAAAAAAGATAAGCACATCTAGCTTATTGTTTGGGAAGTCAGCTAATACAAAATCACCAATAATATCATAGAATTACCTTTTTTTCATTTTATTATTTTAACCTTTATTATTAATTACTTTTAGAAAAGCTGATTTGTTAGATCTGATTTAGAAATATCCAATTCTTCACCTCAATTCTCACATATAATAAGACCTTGTCTTTTCATATATTCTGTAATTATTATTCTTTTCTGACAGTTTGTACATATAATTTTTATTGGAATTGTATCTTCTGTAATACTCTTTAAAGGATCACATTTTCTACTAATATCCTTCAGCAAGTCGATTATTTTTTCTTGTTTATTGCTCATTGCTTTAATGATCAATTTATTTGCTTGATCTGCTAATTTTTGCATGATTATTGATAAGGCAACATCTTGTTTATCATATTTTCCTTCAGCATATGCGTTAATCTTTCTAAAGTCAGCCTTTTCACTCTCTTGTGTACTCTCGAGGACATAGAAATTGTTTTGTTCTAATATTTGGGCAACCTCAGATTCTAGCTTATCAGGAGTCAGATCACAATTAAAAATAATTTTTCTTTCTTGCATGGTTGCAGTATTTTTTTCATACTTTTCTTCAGTAATCGATTTTGGGACTAATAGATTACATACGTATTCTATTTTAAATGGTTTCATAGGAACTGTCTGTTGCTTTCCTATATGGTCAGTAAAAAGGACCATTCCTTTAATAAAATCTCCAACACAGCTATCTTTAGCTATAAATTTAAATAAAGGGCTTTCGAATGAATCTGGATTTAAGGTTTGAATTCTATACTTATCAGTTTCAGGGATTAACCCGCCAGGAATTGAAGTTAATAGTATTTGAATATTCGTAATTACATATTTAGAATTGTTTCTTACTTTTACCTTGAAGTAAAAAACACTCTTATTTTCTTCGACTTTCCAGTTTCCCCCTCTTAAGACGTTAATTTTTCTAGTAATTAATTGATTGGATTTACTGATCTCTCGTATCAAGTCTGTTGTTTCTTTCAAGTCTTTTTTAATAAAAGTTAGATATTCCCCCCTTATTCGAGCATCAATATCTTTATTAGTGATCATGTTTTCGATTAAAGAAGTCAGATCTTTTTTTAAAATCGTTTTGTAATTCTCTCTAATATCTTTTGGTAATTTCTTTTCAATATCATAAATTTTTATTTCATCATATATTTTCCTTAAATTTTGAATTTTTATGCGAATTAGCGCATAATATTGTGTTTTTTCTTTACGTTTTCTTTCTTTTTCCTTTTTTTTCTCCATTCTTTTACGTTCTTTCTCTTCCTCTTCCAATTTCAATTCCTTTTTTAACCTTTCCTCATTTTCTTTCCAAAGAAATCCGATCTCTAATATCTTCTCTTCAAAAAAATGATCAAGAGAATGATATTTAGAGACATTAAATATTTCTCTACAAACTTCTTCTAATGCAATAATCTGATAATATCTCCCCTGAATATCTAAGTGTTCCCGTCCAATATATCCTTGGAAAAAATAATTTATTGTATTAGTTTCTGAAGCAGATACCGTAATTGACGGATTATTTATCACTCCTTCACCATATCCAAATCTATTATTTTTAAGCATTAACCAATATTTTTTTTTCGAATCAGTAACAGTCCATTGAATTGAAAAGTGTTTATCTATTAATGATTTTTTAATATGATCATGGACAAATATGTATTGCTTGATTAATTCAAGTTGCTTTACAATTATATCTTTTTGATCTAATACCTTTTTTAAAAATTGAGGTAAGTTAATTTTCTCTTTTAGAATAAGAATATAATCATCTTTCTCATTTAATCTGCATGGGATTATAATTATTTCAGGAATATTTCCAAATAAACTCACAAGTCTTTGTTTCTCTCCGTATCTCGTTAATCCTGATATGTTTAATTTGGTGAATAGCTCATCATATTTTTCTGAAAGAAAAAATTTTTCAGATTTTTTGAATAGTTCTTTAAGTTGTTCCCTTAAGATAGCTAAGTTTTGTTGTTCATTCTGCTCTATTTTCTTATCTATTTTATCTAAAAATTGTATTTCTTTTTTTTTGGATTTTTTCTTAGGAATCATTGCTCACCTTTTAATTTCCATCAGACTAGATCTTGAAGAAGATTAAGACAATTTCACATTTTAATTTTTTTTAATATTAGTATTTTTTCTTTATATGTATTGAGCAAAAATTGGTTACATGGTAAGGACTTTTGATTTTGATTCGGTAAAAAATGCTATAGAACAGGCATTCTACTCATCCGAGTATCACCATCTAAAAGTATTTGAAGATACCTTATCACGAATCATACAGGAGCTACAGAAAATAATAGACAATAGCTTAATACCAAGTCAATCTGATTTTACCACCATGAGAAGAATGAAAGCTCTGTATTTTATGATTATCACCAAGATGAATTAGATTATTATCCTTTCCCTTAATACTAAGGATCTTTTTTGTTTAAATAATCTAAACTAAAATAAATAATAACAATTAGCTAACTAATACGATAAAGAGGTGATAAGTTATCACTAAAGAAAAATATATAACTACTTGGAGGAATAAATGGATAACCGCTGGTGCCAGAACAATCGATGATTTTATCAACACATTCGAAGGATTAGCGGCACAATTTCGGCAGTGGATAGAATGGGGTATTCAATTATATGATGACGGAAGAATCGGAGATGATTATGCCACCTTTATTACCGATAATATGGATGTTGCAATACAGGCGGGATTTACAATCTATATTGGGGAAGATGACGACACAGAATATCTTGAGACATTATCAGGGAAACATATTAAGATCCCGAAGGAAAAATTAGAGGAATTTAGAGGATAAGAGAAACAATCTTTAATTTAAGGTCTTCTTAATGATTACATTTAAGTTTCTCATCTGGGGGTTATGTAAAAACTCATCAAGAATTCTGTGAGGGATAGATTTAATTGTTGAGGAGACTAAATACAATTGGTTTCGTTTATCAAGGTAGTTAAGGAGAAAATAAATTATATCCGCGTTATTAATTCGCCCTTCTTCCGTAAAATAATATCTTACTAGATCCATTAAATTCTGATGGAGTTTTTTAGCAGCATTTTGGTTATCAATATCACTACTTTTTATATGATCTATTATTGCAAGGGCTACTTGAATCAATGTAACTTCTAATAAATAAGCGACTGCTTCATTTTCACAGGGGGTCATAGTATAAAGAATATCAAAATGATTTGTATTATTTAAAAAGTGGAGTACTTCTGTGCTTCCAAAATACGCACCGATAGTGTTAATAAGTATACAGAATTCTTCACTGTTATTAAATTGCAACTCAGATAACGATCCTCGAAGTTTTGCCCTCAAGATTGGCATAGAATACTTATTTAAATTCCATATCCACATAAAATGATATTCAAATCCTTGAAAAGCCTCTCCTACTAGTTTCAAAAGAGCTTTTACATATGCATCTCCAAAAAGAGTATAATATAATGGCTTAAAATTGTATCCATGAAAATCGTCAGGTTCATCAATGATATCTGCTAAAAGTACATTTAAGCTTCGAGTTATTTGTGCTTTCTCTTGTTCTGCAAATCCCAGATTTTTCACAATCTCTGTATGTATAAGAGACCTCATTAATTCAATATCTTTTGATCGAAATACATGGAAGACTTCTTCCTTAGAATACTTATTTGCCATATGAATCCTCAATCATGTGATTAAACTTTTTTAAAACCTATTGTTTAGGATTTGAATTAGCCAACTTATTACCACGGAGTTTCTTCGCCTAAGAGGAAAGGTGCTGCGTTCATAAGAATTTCACAGTCACAATATCCCCCTTTTTCTTTACAGAGCCCTAAAAGCTTTTCTTGTTCATTTTCTGAGATGTGCATCAATGTGAGAATTTTTTTAGTATAGGTAAATTCATGTCCACCACATCTCCATTCAAATACACTAAATTGACATCCTTCATTCCCTGCTAATCTGTATAGAAATTCTCGTATCTGTGCTTTCGACAGTGAGATATTCTTAAACGGGTAAATATTGTGTTCAGGATTCATTTATCTGTTGGCAACTCCTTATTTAAATTCTGGTTAGAGCACTTAGGGCACTTAATTTCTTCAAATTCCTCTAAATCGTGTCGATATACCTTAATTTTTCCTGTGCCTTTACATTCTTCGCATTTTTTTTCCATTACTATTCTGCTCACAGGTTCTAATCCTATCATACCAAAACAATATAGCTTTATATATTTAAAGGAAAAAATCTACACAAATACATCTAAATTATGTGGTCGTATTGGTTCATATCTATTATTTTCTTCAGAGAAGTGGATAAGTACATTAAGATTCTCAAGACATAATACGGGCTTATCTTTAAGGCCTTTTCGCTTCCATTGGTATTTACTGCTAATTTCTTTAGGGAAGTGGGAGAGAACCTTATTCATCCTAACGATAAAGTGAGTATTGGAAAAATTCCCATCTACTTCATCTAAATAGGTATTAAACTTATTGGTAATAGTGTGTATTGCCTGTTTTATAACACAATTTGTTATCAAATATTCTTTACCTTATTATTTTTGACTTCTCAAGACTCTAAAAATTACTTGGAAAAATAATTGTCAGGACTCCGACAAATTTCAATAAAAGTATGAAAATTCTTAGAGTCTTAATAGTTTTAATTATTATTTGCCTATCTTTCATACGTGAAAAATAGTGCCCCTTGAATCAAAATATTCCATTGAGAGTCTATTTGGCTCTAAGATACGTGTCCGTATTCTGAAAATTTTAGCGTGTAAAGAGGAATTACCCATAACTTCTATTATTAATGCTACACAGACAAATTATAATACTGCTTTAAAACATTTGCGAGTGCTTGAAGCTTATAATCTAATAGAGGAGCATAAATTCGGACGGATTCGGATGTTTCGATATAAAAGAGAGAATATTAGAGCACGAACGTTATACCACTTTATAGAAATCTGGGAAGGCAAAAAAGAAGAAGAAAAGATTCTACTAAGACTTTAAATAGGTGAGTATGTGTTAAGTATTTCAGACAAAAATAATGTGTTAAATTTTTTATTTAAAAATACTAGGAAGAAATGGTATTAAACACATATTTCAAAAAGGTGATACAAATAGCTGATATTAATACCCAATTAAAAGAACATTTGGAAAAAGGAGAGGATTGGGAAAAGATGGAGACTCCTGTTGAAGGAGTTAGTGTAATAAAAGTACCTGCTACTAAGACAAGACCAGCTTTGCTATTCTTAGAGATAAACCCCCTTAAAGCTGACGGAAGACCGTTGAAGCGGAAGGGATTATTTGTAAGCAATAAGGAAATGTTAATTAAATTCAGCGAGACGTTAAATGATGATAAGACATTTCAATTAATCTCCGAACTTGAACAGGTTAACCCTAAAGGATCCTCAAACAATATAAAGAAATTAGAGATGTAAACGTCTTAAAAAATATGTTTAAGGTAAAAGATTTTCGAGAATATCCCTCTCTTATCCCGTATATAGAAAAACTAAATAGAGTAGTGGAAAAAAAGAATTATAAAAAAGTAAGCAAATTACTTCAGAATTTACCAGATATATTTCGCGGTAAGAAATATATTGTTCCGCTCTCGTTCATTTTTAGCTATATCGGTGAATATGCATTACGCCCCCTTCCGATGAACCCCAACACGATGGAAATTTATAGAAACAAAAGAATGAATAGATATGGAAAAGAATGAATCGGATAATTGAAATCTCTAAAAAAATATTTATCTATTTTTTTATCACTGAATTTTGTAACCACCCATTTTTAATAGGATTTAGAATTTTTAAAACCACACATTAAAAGAGTTTTTTATAGATAAATCTCTAAATAAATAAAGATAAAAATTTTAAAATACACTTAAATGTTAAAAAGCTAATAAGATAACGTGATTAGATTTATGAAAAATAAAGCAATTAAGGTAAGTATAACATTTATATTATTATCTTTGGTGTGTTTAAACATTTCAACCTTCACACCCTTGCATCATGAGCAAAAACAAAAGCCCACCAGCGTGGAATTTACTGTTCGTAATGCACAAAGCCCAGATGATTTTCTCTCAGTCTGGAATACGAGCAAGACAAGTTCGGATTCCAGTAATAGTAGTCAAGTATGTTTACCCCTACAATCGGGCGGAGATTATAATTTCATTGTAGAGTGGGGCGATGGGAGTTATGATACAATCACGGATGGGGATCAACTTGAGAAAACACACAATTATACTTCCGAGGGAGTGTACACCATTAATATTACGGGAAAGATTATAGGTTGGCGATTTGCTAATGGGGGAGATCGATTGAAGATCCTTGAAATCCAACAATGGGGGTGTTTACGATTAGGAAATGATGGGAGTTATTTTCAGGGGTGCTCTAATTTAGAACTTACAGCTACCGATAATTTGGATTTAACGGGAACAACCAATTTAGTTCGAACTTTTGCAAATTGCGAGAATCTTGGTAATAATGGTAACATGAATGGCTGGAACGTCTCGAGCGTGACAGAAATGAATTATATGTTCTACTATGCTTCTTCATTCAACCAACCCATTGGTAGCTGGAACGTCTCGAGCGTGACAGAAATGAGTCATATGTTCGATGATGCTTCTTCATTTAACCAACCCATCGATAGCTGGGATGTCTCGAGTGTGACATACATGAATCATATATTTGATTATGCCTCTTCGTTCAACCAGCCCATTGGTAGCTGGAACGTCTCGAGCGTGACAAGCATGAGTCATATGTTCTGTTTTGCTTCTTCGTTCAACCAGCCCATCGGCAGCTGGGATGTCTCGAGCGTGAGAAGCATGAGTAATATGTTCAGAGGTGCATCTTCATTCAACCAACCCATCGACAACTGGACTGTCTCTAGCGTAACAGATATGAGTGAAATGTTCAGAGGTGCTTCTTCGTTCAACCAGCCCATCGGCAGCTGGGATGTCTCGAGTGTGACATACAATATATGGATGTTCAGCTTTGCTTCTTCATTCAACCAGCCCATCGATAGCTGGGACGTTTCGAGCATGACAGACATGTATTGTATGTTCTTTGGAGCATCGTCATTCAACCAGCCTATCGGCAGCTGGGATGTCTCGAGTGTGACAAACATGCATGGTTTGTTCAGTGGGGCTTCTTCTTTCAACCAATCCATCGATAGCTGGGATGTTTCGAGAGTGACAGACATGAGTAGTATGTTCAGAGACGCTTCTTCGTTCAACCAACCCATAGATATTTGGAATGTCTCGAGTGTGGAAACTATGCGTCAAATGTTCAAAAGTGCTACTTCATTCAACCAACCAATCGATAGCTGGAATGTCTCGAGCATAACAGATATGCGTGAAATGTTCTATGGGATTACATTATCAACGCTCAATTATGATAATTTATTATTAGATTGGTCGCAATTATCTTTGCAAAACAACGTAATTTTTGATGGAGGTAATTCAAAATACAGTCTTGCTGCCGTGGATGCAAGACAAGCAATCATTTCTAATTTTTCTTGGACAATTACAGATGGGGGACTTGCTATCCCTGATCCATTTACACTTTCTTCCGATGCAGAAACTCCAGATACGGACGGGTCATTCAATCTTACATGGACTAGTTCCGCTTTAGCTGGTAATTACTCAGTTTATCATCATTATAGCTATATTACGGAGATTAATGGGAGTCTAACCCTTTTAGCGGATGAAATCACCGAATTATCATTAATTTTGAGCAACTATTTGAATGGATCATACTACTTTATCGTGGTTGCTCACAATAATAATGGAGACACACTTTCAAATTGTATTAAAATTATAGTTGAAATTCCACCTCAGGGAGATGGAGACGGAGATGGAGGTGGTAATGAGAATATTCCAGGATATCCTGCGTATCTACTGATAATATTTATTGTATTGTTTACATTTCTATTAATTAAGAAGAAGCATAATAAAATAACCTAATTTTAATTTACGTTTTTTTCATTTTTCGAATATTATTCGTTTCAAATCTGTTTTTGATTTTTGATTTAATATAATTCAGGTTTACTTTTTCTTGCTTTAGTATAGAAAAGAACCATTTTTTTTGGATTTTTTATCTAATTATTTATAGTAATATAAGGTTATACCCTCTTTTCTAAATTTTTTTTTTTGATAATTAAAAAAAATATATTTTTGATGAATCACTTCATTAATTTATTCAATTACATCCATAGGCTTTTCACAATGTTCTGGTATTGGTTGTGAGCCCACATGATGCACCCATCCAACAAATTAATTGGTCATTTCCCTTATGCATGGGCTTTCCACAATGTATTGGCAATTCGAGAATAGTTCCACATTCCACACACTTTAATTTTCCCATTATTTTATCCTCCTTTTTTTTTTGAATACTATTAATTTTAATATCCTTTCTTTTTATCTCATCAAATTCTTTCATTTGCATTAGTTTTGGATCCATTGCATCATAGTTTTTAAATCTCTCAGGATCCCTTTTGAAGTGAGCTTCACAATTTGGATTGCAAAAGTGATAAATCTTATCTTTATATTCATACTCAATGACATTTCTTGGATCAATCTCCATCCCACAGACGGGATCAACAACTTTTTCTTGAGAGATCAATAACTTCTCTTCTTCAATTTGTTGAGGGGTTTTTGGTTCATACCGTTTTAAAAATAATGCATTTGTTACTACTGAAACTGAGCTGGAGACCATAAAGACCGCAGCTAAATAAGGTGGTAAGAAAAATCATGTGGCATAATATAAAATACCCGCAGCAATAGGAATGCCTATGAGAAAGCTAATTAAAGCAATTCATAATACTTAATTTATTCTACAGCGAGTAGAATTTAAATTTCAAGTTTAATAGATTTAGGTCTAATTATCATTAATTTTTCGGCTAAGAAAAAGATTATACGCATGTCTTACAGTGGTCTGTGCCTTATCCAATGATCTCAACATGGCTGAAAGTTCCTCATGAAATCCTCCTTCTTTGTGTTCCATGATAATAGAGGTTAGGTCTTTTGAAATCTCTTCCATTAATTCATTAAAATTCTTAATCTTTTGCTTAATCGTTTCTTTCTTCTTATTTATGTCTCCCATGTGAGAATACACCTTTTAATATTTCTTTAAACGTTTATTTTCTGTAAAAAAATTGTCTTTTTCATTTTTAATTTTTGGAATACAGGATTCGTAAACGAGATTTTACACGATATCTGAACTGATCCTTTAGTATTAATTGTAAAAATATAACTTTTTTTCAGAGTATCATGCAAGTCCTTGCCTTTTTTAAGATCAATCATCTCATTAAGTTCTATTCTCTTTTTTGGCTTCCATGTAATCTCATAGGAAAAATCTTGAAATACAAAATTACTATTATTATGGCTTTCTACGGTCAATTCTAAGAGATTATCTTGAATAACATCATTAGGGGTAATAGTTAGCTGTTTTGTAAGGATATGGTCCAAAAGAAGTTCAGAAATAAGATATTCCAATTTTAATACTTCATTTTGGACTATTGGTTGTTTCGAATAAGTTTTTATCAAATCTACAACAGTCAAGAGATCAGATACATCAGGAGTATAATTAAGCCCAAATAATAGACTCAATAACATATCTTTTGACGCTACCACCACTTTATCTGTCCGTTCATAGAAGTCAAATGACTCGGAAAAGATACTGCGGCACATATAGGATATTTTCTCCTCTGTAGTGTCATACTCTACATTTATTTCACTTTCAGGAGTGAATAATTCACATGAGTACATAAAAAAGTAAATAAATTCTATTTTTGAAAGGTGAATTTGATACCTGCTAATAATATGAATAAATTGGAAAAACAGTTTTATTTGGTCGATATGGTGCGTTGGATTTACTTTTCCCAATGTTTCTTTAAGAGTGGTTGTTAACTCAAACGTAGAACCATCGACTTGTACAACAATCGGAGGGCTTAAGAGATCCTTAATTAATGCCACCTTTTCATTTCGAAAATACATAGTACTGAGCAAAAAGGATATATCACGAAATATAGAATCATGTACTTTTTCTGTTAATATCAGTACTGAGCGGAGGTATGATGTGAATAGCTCATTAACCGCAAATAGTTCAAAAAGATCTCCGGTAAGAAGTTCTGATGAAATTTTGATACTAGTATTTGAGATTTTACTCCCAAGAGTTCGATTCTTTTCAACTGTTAAAGAAGAGTCCACAATAAGCGTATAGGGATACTCGATTGTAACCCCTAATACTTGATTTAATTGATGATGAATTTTTTTGAACTCTTCACGAGCTTTAATGCTAGGATCTTCCAATTTCCTGATTTTCTTTCGAGGTAATTGGGCTTCTAATATGGTTGATTTTTGTAATTTTTTTAAGAATCTAAGGGTAAGATCTCTGGTGTAATCTGTAATATAGGTTCCATCACGACTAAAACCAAAGATTTTAAGCTCATCTCCTCGATCTTCCACGACTAGATATTCAATAGGACCTTTTTGTTTTATGAGTAAGTTTGGTAGAATCCCACGTTTAAGCACAGTTTGGCTTTTTACACGAAATACTTTGACTGATCTAGGTCGTTTTTCTTTATACTCCCTATTCGCAAAATGGATAACTGTCTTTAGCCCTTCTCTCTCACGCATTGTATCATTAACGCCGTCTATCCATATTTAAAAAAGCTAATGTCACTATTAACTCTATTTGTTTCTTGTGTCTTTCCTTTTCTTCTTTATTCTTGAAGGATTGTTTATATTTTATAGATTTGGGTTTTCTCATTTCTACACCCATATAAAATTGCCTTATTATAAAAATATGGATAAGTCGACTATAAATAATTTTTGCATTTAATGTTCGACATTTCTTCTATTAGAGCTAAAATATCAAATTTGTCCTTTTCTACCAGCTCTACTAGGATCATTCGAATCTCTTCTTGCGAGAAGAATTGTAAATAATCTTCTTCAAGGAGATATAGCACCACAGGAAAATATCCATGTATAAGTCTTTTTACTATTTCTTCTTTAAACACTCTTTTAGCAAGCGGATCTCCTGCTGCTACAAGTCTTTTGAGCAATGGAAATGCCAAATTGCTGTGGAGGATTCTGGTATCATACTTATTTTCTACCCACGCCTGAATATTCGAGCAATGCCCCCAGAATTCTTCTTGAGGAGTGATGTGGTATTTATAAGGGCTACTGAGCTCTAAATCCTTGTTGAGAATTTCCGATGCTTCATCTATTGAAGACATATCCTCGTATTTTTCACTATTTTCAATAGGAATATGTAAGAGTAGATACTTACAATGGTCAAAATATCTATTATTCACGAATATCTTAGTCAATCCAAAATTTAAGACAAGTTTTAAATAGTTGTTTATAACAAACACTTTCATATTTGAATCATGGATTAAAGAAGTAAGCACCACATCTATAATTGCTTCTAATTCCTCTTCTGTTGTGAATCTATTAAGTCTGCTGATTTCTCGAAATTGAACCTTTCGTACAAATTCATCGTTCACGCCAACGCCTTCACATAGAGTGAACTCTTTATCCATAACATGCATCATGGCACGTGAGAGTCCTCTATATTCACAATATTTCTTCCAAAAATTAACATGCCCCAATTCAAAAGGAGTGGTTGACTCTTCCCATTTTGCATGAGTTCGGGCAAAGTGTAAAACATCAGCGATATGAATCTCGATTTTATAGCTCTTGAAGTCTATGTATCGCAACTTCGCTGGAATTAAATAAAGCAATGTTCTTATTTTTTCATTTGGTGTATGGAATATCGGACTTATATCTTGAAGAAAAATTTCACGTCGCATATACTTTACTTCCAGAGTTCTTTTTGTTACCTGCATTACTTGTTTGCACCAGGAAAGGAACGAAGGCGATATTTCAAATTCAATGAATAGTTCTGTAAGCACCTCCTCAAATGACCACTCCCATAGGATTCGCGTTTGAACTGATTTTGGTAATGAGTTAAAAAGAGTCAGCATTTTCTTTCTAATCTGTATGGTTGATATAATTTTAGCATAGACGAGTCTATGTTCTGGATCTGTTTTAATACGTGATAATACCCTCTTTTCAGAGGGGAAATCTCCATATCGCATAGATGCGCTAACTTTCAGAATCTTATTCAATGCCATTAGATCAGCACATAATAATAGCTCATTTAGACCTAAAATAAATAAGAACGGCAAAGTAGAATAGTGAACCAATAAAGTGCGAATAAGAAAGAAATTCCAATAGAAGAGGTATAAATTCTTTATCATACCAAAAATTAATAAAATAAGTTGATACCTTCCTGATTCAACATCCAACAATACATCTCGTATTTTTTGAGACCATAATAACATTATATTGTAAATGATATATGGATTTATAAATAAAAAACTCGACATACTCTCTTTATTTTTTATTTAAATATGTACATATTACTTTAGTGTTAACTAATAATAGGGTATTATTTACAGCTCAAAATGGAACTTAGGAGTATCGCTAATAATAGACTAAAATTGGTAAGAGTACTAATAAATTATATTAATGTTCTATGTAGAAAACTCGATAGACCACGATCAAAGCGTCAATTTCAAAATTCGTTAAGAACTATGCAATTATTTGAGAATATTTTATACAAAATTCAAAGTAGCAAAATTGTGTTATCCCACGATGAGTATATTGCATGGCTAACGTTAGTATATAAAGAAATGAAAAAGATATTCAGGAATAAGAAAATAAACGAGTCATAGGAGGTCTTTTGAATGTTATTTTGGGGTATTAATATTTTAGGAGAAGATGAAAATTTTCACCCTCTTTTGTTTTTTATTTAAAAGTATCTATCTATAGTAATAGGCATAGACAAGGAGAATACTATGACAGTCATCACTTCGACCAAAGGATATGACCTTACCGAATATAAGGAGTTCAACTCTAACACTAATATTAACATCAATAGACCTATTTTATGGAATAGGATCAATCTCAACAATTCAAATACCCGTCATATCCTTTCCCTACTTGTAAATGATGAAGTAGATAATGCTCCGATTCTTACGTTTCTACGACGAAGGTTCTCTCTAAATACCGATTTCAGATTTCTATTTTTATTAACCACAATAGGAAGATGTACTCTTAATTTCATACAATTCTGCAAGTTAGTAGGTATTTTTTCGTCTATAAATGAAGTATATAGAAGAAAATATCAAGCAGCACGCATGTTTAAAAATATGATTTGTCATACAAGTTCAGGAAAGAACTTTCCGATACAGTGCCCTGAAGATTTGGTATATAAATTACATACGTTTAATTTACTTGCCAATCAGGGAACCATTACCTATTTCGACATTCTGGATTGCGCGTCTGATGATATACGTAAAGGCAAAATTAAAGCCGGTGAGTATGTGAATATTATCTATGTGATTATGAAAGCGGCATATAAATCATTTGGACTTCGATCATTTGAGCGTGAGATTTGTAAAAAAGCTTTGAATGTATTTCAAATATTAAAAAATAAAAAGTATAGTGCGGCGTTTCAAACGATTTTATATAGGACAAAAAAGACACATTAATGAGATCTTTTTCTTTTATATATGAGTAACCAATATCTTTTTCATTAATCAGTATTAGAGGTAGTAAAGGATATGAGTGAGTCTAATTGGGAAGTTTATAAAAATCCAAATGAATATTTGCCATATACGTTTGGAATGGTAATTACGTATATAACTAAAGAAGATGGCATGGATGTCTATGAGTTTGATTTTCTCGATGCTAAGGGAACAAGCCTATGGAATTGTTTCTCTAAGCATGCTAACTACCACGATTTAATGAAGACGATTATCGACATCAAGAGAAAGTGTAAAAATGATTTGGTAATCTTAGGATTTTAGACATTTTTTATGTATATTTACCGCCTTCATTTTATATTCCCTAGGTCTACAATTAAATTATAAATCAACAATAGTTACTTTATTAATTCGAATAAAAAAGAAATTAGAACCTTTTAGATAGTAATCTTTTGACTATTTTTTGAAGTTCCCCTAAAGTTTCATCATTTACTATTCCTTCAGATTCCCCTGAAAATTCTAATAGGAAATTTTGAATTTGCTCCTCTTTATCTTCAAGTAGCGGTGTCTGGAGAGCGTCAGTTTTTTGCCGGATCATTTTAGCTATCGTAGGTTGTAACAGTTTAACCATTTTTTCAGTTATTTCTTTGCGAAACTTTTTTCCTAATTCAGTTACTTTATATTCCATCCGGTCATCACCAGCATAATCTCCTGACTTCTCCATTCCTTCGATGTATCCTTGTTCCATTAGTGTTGTTAATCTTTTATAGATTGTATGATAAGGAACTGTATTGAAATATTTACGAATAATACCTGAAGTAATAAATTTTTCAGGTGAAAGATAAAATAGCAACCTAATAGTATCTAACAATCCAAGAATTCTCTTTTTACTCATTTTTATGGCAATTTCATAAGCGTTAACTATATTTAAGAATAGATTTGATCATATTAATAACTAGTTTTAACTATCTTACAGACTAGTCTTAACTATAGTAAAAACTTTAAATATGTGAGTAACTATTTATCTTCTTAGAAAATATAAAATTTTTATTACAGGGTTAAGGGACAATTATTTAACATTTGAAGTCAGAGACGGAAAAAATGCCAGTTGGGAGAATTGTATTAGATGAAGAAGTAACTCAGGTTGTTGATGATACAAAAAAGATTTTCGGTATAAAAATACCAGGTATGTCTCAATCTGTGAAGAAAATATGTGAAATTGCGATTGAGCTACAAGATGATTTTAAAGTATCTGTTGAGAATTTGCTTAATATCATTCAGAAACACTGTCCTACGCTAATCGATTCAGTAATAGTCCTTCAGGTCCTTAAAATCTATAAAAAATATTCGAGTAGAAAAATAACATAAGTTTTTTGTTTAAATATAATCCCTTACCTTTTTATAAGTAGAATAAAAGAAAGACTAAAAAAAATATGAGGGGGTGATGTTATGAGAGATAAGTTAGATACCACACTCTATATTGCTTTTAAAGAGGTATATCAAAAAAAAAATATTAGATTTGGAGAACCCTTAACAGTAATTTTCAAAAAAAGTGGTTTAAAGATCTTTTATGATGAAGAGCAAATTAATCTGTAAAGCCATTGTCAAATAAAATTAATAATAATAACATCCTGAAAAAGCGATAGTATATGGTTAAAGAAATAGATAGAACAGACTTTTTTAAATAAGAAATTAAACCAAAATGATTTGTGATCGTTGTAAAAAAGAAATTATTGGAATCCATCTTTTCAAGAGGAGGGTTAGAAGAGATTTAGTATTATGTCAAAGTTGCAGAGAGCAAGAACTCATAAAAAAATTGAATAAGAAGAAAGGAAGGATCAGAATTTTGGGTAGTAAGTTACTTAACATAAAAAAATTAGTATAAAAATAGATCAAATTTGATAAATAAAGAAATTTAGAACCATGGGAGTAATTGATATTTATCTTAAATCTAAAGAGAAGAAAAGATATTATTGTTTAAGTTGTTTTCAATACACCAGAAAGAGATATTTTCTTCAGATTTTTGAAGATGAGACAGGAAAGGTATACAAATGTCCAAATTGTAAGCATATGACGATTAGTTGGGCATTAGAAAAGGATTTTGAAGAGCGGGAGCGAAAAATATTAGAAAAAATGGGGATTGTAAAGTAATGGATATTTTCTGGGATAAATGCAAATAAAATTAATTAAAATTTTATAGAAGGATATTATAAATGATTTAAGACTCACAATTTAATTTTTTTTTTAAAAATCTTTTTAAAAAAAATGTGAAACATTATAAAAACAAAGAGAAAACCTATAACTGAATTAGTTTTAATTGAAACAGAAGAAGAGATTTTGGAAGAAAGTAGGAGGAATTATTTCCAAGTAGATTTCTTAAAAGCAGCAATGATATTTTTAGTGATCTTCGATCATATGGTTTCATGGGGGGTAAAAAGTGAGATAGGTGTCACACTTTGGGAGAGAATATCTATCCCAATATTTTTAGTGATAATGGGATTTAATATGGGGATTTCCTTTCAAAGAAAAGGAGATTTGTCGCTAAAAAAATTATATTCTTGGAAATACTTTAAAAGTAAGATTTTACGGTATATCGTGCCATTTCTTGTTTTATACGCAATTTCTACGTTAATAGGACTAATTTTATATCAATTCAATGTTACAGCAATGTATCAAGGTCAAAATTATCCTCAGCGCGGATTTATACAATTATTTATTGGAATGCTACCATTTTGGGGTCCTGGGAATTGGTTTATACCCGTAATATTTCAATTCATCTTAATATTTCCATTACTATATTGGATTTTTACAAAGAAGCCAGTCTTATCATTAATTCTTTGTTTCGCTGTTGAAATTGCAATGCAGTTAACTGTGTTTTTCTTAATTGGAGAATTTACCTCATGGCAAGAAGTACATATCTATAGTTTATTTTCGAGTAGCATATTATTCTATCTTTCCGCTGTTGGCTTAGGTATGTGGTTCTCATTTAATCGTAAGCCTTTTACAAGACGGAACTTATTTATCTGGATTTTATTTGGAATAAGTCTAATATATATTATTTTTTACCAATTCTTCGGCTTTCGATTCTTGATCGGTGATGTTCCACTTATAAGGGGAGATTACCATTTCTTAATATTTCCATATTCAGCAGTTTTATTTCTATTAGCAATGATTATAATACCACAGAAATCAGACAATCCAGTTTCACGAGCAATTACACTAATTGGAAAATCAACATATCACATTTTACTTACCCAAATTCTAGGTTATGGAATGATATACATGTTGTTGGGTACTCATTATATTATAGGGGTTGGATTTACTCCTCGTGATGCATTAAACTTAATATTTGCTTGGATGTTATTCATACCTTTCGGCATTTTATGGTATAAAATAGATCAGAATAAAGATTTACTAAGACGTCTTCTATATTACTTTAATCTATTTTTATCTTTTTCAATAATCGTATTGGCCTTATTTGTGGCTTGGCCTCTCGGTTTATGGGTACCTGTACCTCTTGTAATCATTCTTATCTATGCGGGTGTAGCTCTACTCGTTAATTTTGCTATTAAAAAACCACTTAAAACAACGACACTGACCCTATGGACTTCCTTCCTAATATACAATTTTATAATATCCATTCTATACCTTGCCATTCTCCCGCCTACTGAGTATTTAGTCCAAAATCTTTCTATTAGTTCTTTTCTTATTTTCGTAGTTATTGGTACAGTTTTAGACTATACTTTTGGGAAATAAAACATTAAAATTTTTTCTATTTTTTTTATTTTTTAAAAATTTTTAAAATAGACATTCTTTTATTTTATATTTCATAAGGATAGAAAAAATGCTCTTACAAGTAAAAAAATTCTCAGAAAAACTTTTACTCCCCTTAGGTAGAAAGGTAAAAGGAATACCCGCCAATTATTTTACATTTTTTGGACTAATTACCGCAATTATAACTTTTATAGGTTTTTTATTCCAATTTCTGTTATTAGTTATAATTTTCTTATTTATTACTGAATTTTTTGATCAATTAGATGGAGTAGTTGCCCGTCTTCAAGGCCCTACAGAATTGGGCGCATTTTTAGACTCAACTTTAGACAGAATAGGAGATTTTTTCATATTTGTTGGTGTCATTCTTAGTGGGTATACCACTTTTGAGATTGGAATAATAGTGCTAATTGGCGCCTTTTTAACTTCTTATACTCGAGTAAAAATAGAAGCTTTAGGTGTCGAGAATCTTTATGGTGTAGGCTTACTCGAAAGAACGGATCGAATACCAATTTTATTCATTGGAGCACTATTGCAAATTTGGTTTCCTACAGCTATTTGGTGGACTATGATAATATTAGCAGTTGGAACTAATATAACAGTGATTCAAAGAATGATTTATGCTTATCGTAACTTTTCAAAAAACCAAAAAAAACGTAAATTTGACGCATAGTTGAGAAACGTTAAATAAGAGAATTCTTAATATTTTTTTATGGGATTCAAAGATTTAGTTGAACTTAAAAAGAGAGAAAACCGTCTTATTCTAATTCTTGTGATTTGGCTTTTAGTTGGATTTACAGCTGTTCAATTTAGAACAACTCGAACTCTTGGTATTGTTATATTTTTACCACTTTTAGGAATTTTAATCATTTTATTATTAGCTTCAGTAATTTTTAAAAAGGATTTAAAACAAATGACATTTAAATCGATATTAAAATACTGCCTATTAGCTATTCCACTCTTTTTGATTTTTACTGTACTTGTCTTTTTCGCAGTTCTAATTTTAATTGTTATTTCTATTCTTTCTTACATATTTGTTACATCATTATTTACATTGCACAATTGCTATAAATGGGGTGTAGATTTAGACGAGAAATTATATAAATTGCCAAAACTTCTGAATTTTCTTTTAAGGATAATAACATTCGTTGGGGGCTTAATTCTTTCAATCATCATAATGTTATTAATTGCTAATATCGGATTTAATTGGGGTATCATCCCAGAAGAGGTATTAAGTGAATTAGGTCATATCCCATGGGTCATGATAACTTTTTTCATAATATTGTTTTTAGTCTGTTTATTATTTCTTTTTATAGGTAAATTTAATGCATGGCTTGGAATCTTTCTTCTTTATGTTTCGGTTTATGGATCTTATTTAATATTAAAAGCTTCTTTAAGTTTAATTAGAAGTGAAGAATCTGTATTAGTACTCCCAATACAAATATCTCTTTACTTTTTTGATCTATTTCTATTACTTGTAACAATGGGAAGTTTAATTGGGAAAAAGGCTGAAATCATAAGTAAAAAATTGAATTTTTTAAAATCTGAAGTGATAATAATTTGGTTAATCTTTTCTAAATCAGCTTATGAATTTACTTTTGCTTTTCCGGATGAAGATATTAGTAGTATGCCTGTCACATTTTCATTCATAGTTTTTATCCCACTCTTTCTATTTATTGGTTTCTATGGAATTTATAATTATTTTAAACTTAAAAAACAGAGAAAAGAGAAAAAGAAAGCCAAGAAATTAAAGAGAAAAGACATAGAAGATATTAGGATTATTGAAGAGGAAAAATTTGAAGGAGAAAAACAAGAAAATGATATTTTACAAGAGATTCGTGAAGAATCTTTAACCTGTCCTTCTTGTTTAGCAATTAATAGGAAGGGTGCGAAATACTGTAGTAAATGTGGTTCTGAAATTAAATAAAATAACAAAATCCTTTTTTAAAAAATTATATAAAAGGTTAATTACATCTTAAAATTGCATACGGTTAAATAGAAGTATGTTTATACCCATTATTATAGTTGTAATAGATGTTCCCAAAGTTAACGCTAACATTTCGGGATCTAAACCTGGTATAAAGAATGTAGGTAAAATTATAATAGAAGATAATTGACCGCCTAAATATACTGCTAAAATTGCTGCTACTGCAACTGAAGATACTGATACACCAATGAATATACCTATAGAACATGTAATAGCCATTGAGGACATACTTATTATCAGAGAATCAGATATTGAATTTAAATAATTTTCAGGAAATCCTATCGTAGTGATATCAATTATTAAACCAACAATAAGGGAGATAAAAATAGCTATAGTTAAACATAATAAAACAGCAAAAAACTTTGCTAACAGTAAATTGTACCGCTTCACAGGTCTAATCAGAAATAATTCATATACGTGGCGATTTTTTTCGCTTACAATTGATGTACTAAGCATAATCGCAGAAAGGGTTCCACCAATACTAGAAACAAGGAGAACAACTAAAAATGAGATTGGAAAATCCTCAGTCGCAGGTTGAATAAAATGAATTAAAAAGGATAATAATGGTAATCCAAACCATAAAACTATCATAACTTTAGATTTTGCATATCCTTTTAATTCATCTAAAAAGAGTAATAAAAAACTCAAAAAGCTCCACCTCCAACATATTTTAAATAAACATCTTCTAAACTAGGTTTCACAAGATTAAAATTTCTGATTTTGCATTTTTGCTCTGCCAATTTATTTAAAATTTGATTAATAGTTAAATCTACATCAATATCAGATTTCAGATGGATTAATTGTATATTTGATCTTATTTTCTCAATATATTCAACATCCTTTAAATCGTCTAGTTCTTCACACAAAGCAGTATTTTCTGCAACTTCAATTTGTATTATATTTCCTATATGAAAGCTACTTTGAAGATCTTCAGGAGTTCCAATTTTCATAATTTGACCTTGATTTAAGATACCGATTTTATCAGCAATATCTTGTACATCACTTAGAATGTGTGATGAAAATAAAATTGTTATACCACTATTAGAGAGTTGTTTAATAATGTTTTTAAATTGAAATCGACTGGTTGGATCTAATCCCGATAATGGTTCATCTAAAACTAGAATTTCTGGCTCATGTAAAAGGGCTTGGCATAATCTTAATTTTTGGAACATACCACCAGATAAATGTGTGATCTTTTTATATCTTATATCTGAAAGATTTAGCAAATTTAAAACTTCTTGAATTTTGTTTTCAAGGAGATCTGATCTTAGTCCTGATAAACGACCAAATGTTTTAAGACTGTGATCGACAGTACGCCATTCTTGGAAACCAGCTTCTTGTGGATGATATCCTATTAAATTATTTAACTCTTTCAAATTATTGTGAATATTTTTTTCATTAATATAAACGTCTCCCTTGTAATTTTTGATTAAACCAACTAAAATTTTAATTGTTGTTGTTTTACCTGCTCCATTTGGACCAATATAGCCAAATATATCTCCCTTTTGGATTGCAAAAGAGATATTATCTAAGGCTAATAACATTTTATATTTTTTAGATACATTACGGAACTCTATTAATGTATCTCCATTTGATAACTTATTATTCTGTCTCGTAGTATTAACTTCTTTTTTTTTATTTAAAACCATAACAATCATAGAATATTCTGATACTTTATATTATAATTAAATTATCTTCTATCTACCTTAAACTTTTTCCGTCCAAATAAAATGTACAGTAATGGTCCTATTAAACTTAAAAACAGAACAATTAAAGTCCACCCTATTTTAATTCTACTAGTTTTAGTGTTGCTTTTAAATAAATTTTGTAAACTGTATCCTGCTAATGAAAAATGAATTTTTATTAAGGGTATAGCGAAAATTAATACTTCAAAGGGCATAATCATTCTTTTTTATCACCTTTTTATTTTATTTCGATTATAATAGTCACTTCGACTTTAATAGAATAATATAATTAAATATAAATGTTCCAATGGGCCCGATATTAGAATCTTATATTTTGCATTCAAGAGAAATCTAAGTAGACTTAAAAAGTTCTAAATTCACAAAAGATCCTCTATCCCTTGCTTCAGCTTTATTAAAAATGGCTAAATGTTATTATATTAATCCAGAATTAGATTTTAACATAAGCAGTGTTTCTAAAAGCTTTTGGATTGTAAATAATTCCAATAAAAAAAATGAAAATATAATAAGAAAATTATTTTCCAGACATCCTTCTATAAAAAACAGAGTGAAAAAATTAATGACACTTAGAATTTAAAATTTAATTAATATGTTAATTAATTAACTCTTTTTTTTAACATTTTTTCTCACTTTCTTAATTTAGGTGGAGGTACATAAATTTTTCTCATACCTTCCAATAAAGATATAGCATTTTCAGGACAAAAATGAGTACAAACTCCACATCCTATACACCATTCAGCATTCCGAACGGCTACATTTTTTTCATCATCAAAATGAATTGCTTTTGTTGGACATTTTTTAACACACGTACCACACCCAGTACATATTTCTATATCAATTTTAGATAAATAATTTGTCCAATTCATCATTGGTAATACACCTTCTCTCCATAATTCAAAAGTTTCGCAGCAATCCTCACAACAATTACAGATACTTGTTTCAGCTTTAGTTATATCTTCATGAGGATGAAATACTTTATGGACTAATCCTGCTTCTTCAGATTGTTTTAAAATTTCTAACGCTTCTTTTTTATCTATCAGTCTAGTAAAACCTTGTTGAGTTGTATAACGAGCAGATTTTCCGAATGTAAAACAATTTTCTCTCATCTCTGTTTGTTTACAGGGGCTTCCTATTAAATCTTTATGATGTCTACAAAAGCAATGACCAACAGCAATATCGTCGAATTTTTTAATTAGTTCTTCTATTTTTTGCGTTGTTACTATTGTTTCTTCTGGTATTTCTATTTCTTTATTAAAAGAAATCTTAATGTCGTCTCCTGAAGCAGATTTATCTAAAATTGGAACAGTTCTGTCAAATGGGGGGAACTTTCGAAAAACAGGTTCTAATACATCGTATTTTGACTGGACAATATCTTTTACTTCCTCAAATAATTTTTTGAACAAATATGCAATCTTTTTTTCTTCAGGGGTAAAGTTGAGTTTTTGCATAAAAATATACTCAAAAGGGCCAACCATCATTAATGGGAGCAATCGATAAACCATAATGCCTTTAGAGCTTGGCTGATTGAAGATGACACCTTTTTTAGCAAGAGATTCCACATTATTTAAGATTTCCTCTTCAGATAATTGACTAGTTTTCTTGAGTTCTTCTAATGTTTGAGATTTCTTAAGCTTGAAAGCGTTAATAAAATCTAACTCACTCTCATCAATAAAATACTTTAGAATTTTTATTAAAGTATCATTAACAGGAAAAGGGAGACGGCCAGCTTTTACAATTATTTTTGCTGCCTTCTTGTACTCTTCCTCAGACATTTTTATCAATTATTTTTACAAGTTTTTTTTATTTTAATTTTGACTAAAAACTATTTAACTATATTTATTTACAATTGAGTAATTCTCACTATAATTTTCATTTATTTTAACAAAGACTCTCAAATTCAGGAATCCCTTCTATAATGCCGACTTTTCTAGACCTTAAAATAGTAGAAACACGCGTTTTTTTGAATTTTCGAAAGCCAACGCTTAATACGTGATAATCAGGTAATAATGTTCTATGTCTTTTTTCAATATAATTTTTCCAGGAATTATAGAAACAAATTTTACCTAAATCTATTCTTGGAGTTGGTTTTGGATAATTTTTCGGGTATCCAAAGATAGCCATACTTGGTATATGCCAATCTTTAGGGATGTTTAAAATTTTCCTTAGATTTCTACGATTAAAAGCTCCAATCCAACATGAACCAATCCCTAATGTATGAGCTCTTAATAAGATATTTTGAATAATTGAACCTGTGTCGGTTTCAGCATAAAAACCAGGAGAATTATTAGAACAATCATATGTTATTACAATAATTAAAGGTACTTTTCGAACATGACTCTGTTGTACAACTATCTTTGCGCTTTTTGCAACTTGTTTAAGTACATCTTTATCATCAATTATAATTATTTTTAAATAGGGGCGGTCTATTGTTAAAGGAATCATCATACCTGCTTTTAATAATTCCAAAATAATGCCTTTAGGAATATCTTTATTCTCATCATATTTTCTTATTGATCTTCTATCAACAATTGCATCAACAGCATCAATATCATAATTTTGATAATTTATACTTTCACCTTGTAAACTCTTTCCTTCTAAATTATTTCCCCATAAATTATAAAAATAAAAATCCTTGAAATCCTTTCTTTTATATTCCTTTGTATCGAGTAATTCCTTTGCTTTTCCAATCGCTAATACAGCATCAATGAACATAGATTGTGGAATATTAAATTTTTCTTTAATAAACTCCCTATCAAAAATTCTTACCCAACGGGTATAGTATCCTAATTCATATGATATTAGAATCATATTCGTAATCGCTGCACCCATATCAGTAGATCCAAATATTTTCCCTGTTATAGTGTTTTTATGAGTGCAAAGGATAAAAAATGAAGCTGATTTAGCACAGTCAATATCATTAGGATGGTGTTTAAATATAACGTTCTTATATTTGTCACTCTTAGCATTGTAATTTTCAGTAGAGAAGATAAAATTACTTCTTAATTCAGGTGATTTAACATCCTGCAATGTTGTTTCTAATCTGGGATCCTTCGCAATAACTGATTGGATGATATTATCTTTACCTTTTTGGGTATCAATTACTAGAAATCTCCAGACTTGTTGATTCTCGCCAGAAGGAGCAAATCTTCCAGCTTCTAAGATCTTTAATATTTTATTCTTTGTAATTTCAAAGTTAGATTCAAATTTAAGTGGTTTTTTCCATGTTTTAAGAATTTCTTTTAAATACATAGCAATAATTACTTGGTTAATAATTAATGTTAAAATTATTTGTTAGTAAATATAATTAATTAAAATTGATACATTTTCAGTGTTGATAAACTATGGAAAAAAATTTATGTTTAATAATTGGTCACGGAGCAAGAGAACATGTTATTGGTGAAACTCTTGTAAGAGATGGAGCAAAATTATTTTCCTTTATGAGTTTTAAAAATGCTGGATTAGAAGATCTAAGTGAAGGTATCAAAATTCACTCAGAAACTGATTTTCATGAGATAATTAATTTTTGTAAATACAAGAATATTGATTTTGGAGTGATTGGACCAGAAGCTCCATTAGTAGTTGGGATTGTTGACGCTTTAGAAAAAGGAGGTATCCCCTGTGTTGGACCAAAGATAGAAGCTGCTCAATTAGAGGGTTCAAAAGTCTTTACCAGAAATTTATTAGAAAAATATAAGATTAAATCAAATGTTAGAAATAAAATGTTTGATTCAATAGAAGGAATAGACAGTTATATCAAAGATATGGGTGTCGAAAACATTGTTGTAAAACCAGAAGGTTTAACTGGGGGTAAAGGAGTTAAAGTTTATGGTGATCACCTCTTTTCAAAACATGACATTTTAGATTATTGTCAAGAATTAGTAATCAAAAAGGGTAGATTTCTTTTAGAAGAAAGGTGTGTGGGTGAAGAATTCACATTGCAGACTTTTGTTGATGGTAAAAATTTAATTGGTTCACCCTTAGTTCAAGATCATAAAAGGGCATATGAAGACGATAAGGGTCCAAATACAGGAGGGATGGGGAGTTATTCGATGGAAGATCATCTTATGCCTTTTTTTACTCAAAAAGATGTTGATGAAGCTCTCGAAGATATGAAAAAGACGGTAGCAGCAGTTAAAGCTGAAACAGGAGTAGAATATAAAGGATTTTTATATGGCCAATTCATGAAGACAGCAGAAGGTATAAAACTAATAGAATATAATTCTCGATGGGGTGATCCTGAAGCGATGAATGTTTTACCACTCCTTAAAGGAAATTTTGTAGATATCTGTTGGTCAATCATAGATGGAAATTTATCACAAAATATTGAATTTGAAGATAAGGCTACGGTGTGTAAATATTTGGCTCCAGAGGGATATCCTGTAAATCCTAAAAAAGATGAGCAAGTCATTATAAACAAGGAGAAAATTGACAAAACGGGGGCAAAATACTATTATGCTTCGGTTTATCGAGAGGGCGAAAAGATATTTACTACTACTTCGAGAGCAATGGGAGTATTAGGGATTGCAGATTCTTTAGAAGAAGCTGAAAAAATTAGCGAATCAGGTGTTGCATGTATAGAGGGTAGACTCTTTCATAGAAAGGATGTAGGTACAAGGAGGTTATTACAGAAGCGAATTGATCACATGAATTCTCTTTTAAAAAAATAAAAATAGTTTTTTATATTGTAATTTATCTCAATATTTGAGTCTTATATTCTATAATCATCAAATTATAATAGTATTATTATTAAATTCTACTTGAATTATGGATTGGCATGAAAAAAACGCTGAATTTAATGCTTTAATTAGGCAACTTTTTCATGATGAAGATTGGCAAAAAAGAGCTGATGCTGCGAGGCAATTAGGTATATTAAAGGACGGAAGAGCAATAAATTTATTATGTAGAGCACTTAGAACAGAAGAAGATCATACTGTTATTAATAAAATAATTGAATCGTTAGGTAGAATAGGAGATGGTAAAGCAACTTTAAGAATTATTGAGAAACTTAAAGAAGAAAAAGAAAAAATAGAACCAGATAAATATAGAATAATATATATTTTAGAAAGTTTAACAAGAATTAAAGATAAACGTGCATTATCTTATATCGGTTCATTCCTAGATTCATCAGATAATGAAGTAAGAGAATTAGCTTATAAAGCTTTCGATATAATAGAGCCTAATTGGAGAGAAATAATAAAGAAAGAAAGAAATAAATCAATTCGAGATATTTTTAAAATTAATGATTAAGTAAATCTCTTTTTCTCTCTACTTTTGTTTAGTTTTAATTTATAATAAAGACTTAATAGGTAGATTATTATTATTCCTTTATTCTTTTTATTTTAAATTTATGAGTAAATTTTTATAAAACTAAGTAAGGTGTCTGAATCTGAAAAAATTGTGCGTATGTTGGGATTTAGAAGGACCTATTAGTATACTTGATTTTGCAGCAGAATTAGGAAAAAAATTAAGTAAAAAATCTCAATTAAATCTAAGAAACTATAATATGGGAGATTTTTTCAAAATGATTTCAAATTATGATGATTATATAATTGATATTCCAGGAGTTAAAGAAAAATTAAACATTCCTGATTATCAGCCTGGTGATACGCTTAGAATTATGGCCCCTTTGTATGTTGCTAGTTATACTGATACTGAATTAATTAACCTTGCTAGAAGTAACCTTGGATTATTACCTGGATGCAAAGAATTAATGAAAATTTTACATAAAGATTTGGATATCTATGTTATTTCTACAAGTTATACTCATTTTGCTCATACGGTAACAGCAGCTATAGATATTCCAAAAGATCATGTTTACTGTACAGACTTAAATATTAAAAAATCGAAAGAAGGTTTGAAAAATATAAAAAGCTCTATAGATGTTTTAATTCGAGAAATATTTCAAAAATATCTTAATAATAATAAGGACCTTAATACTGTTATTGAGGATTTGAATAATTTCTTTTGGAAAGGGGAAGAATCTGATTATATTAAAATAATGAATAATATAAAAGTTAGAGGAGGAAAACGTAAGGAATTAGCAGTAGAAGAGATATCCAAAAAAACAGGAATACCTATTTCAGAGATGATAGCTCTAGGGGATTCAATTACAGATATTGATATGCTTCAAAGATTAAACGATGAGGGTGGTATTGCCGTCTCTTTTAATGGGAATCGGTTTAGCTTAAAGAGAGCTAATGTTGCAGTAACTACTCCAAATAATCTAGGAACTTTACCCATTTTCCAATTTAAAAAAGACATATATAAATTTTTAGAAGAGTGGGAATTAAAGTTTGGTACTTTTCAAGTTGATCCAAAAAATATTCCAACTAAATTAATTTCAAAAGAGTGTAAGGACATCTTTGTTAAGCATAATTTCGTACCCGATCTAAGAGATTTGACAAATAAATCAAAAGATCAAATGGAAGAAATAATTTTAAATCAGGAAAAAATGAGGAAAAAAGTCCGTGGTTGGGGAGGTAATTTAGGATAGAATAATTAAAATTTATGAGATGGAATTTATTTGGCAATTTATCTATTATAATTGAGAATTTTTTTGATAAATATATTAAAATCTAGTACAACCTCCAACATAGAGAAAAAATATATTTCTTAATTCCTATATTTTTATTTAAGAAAGTATTAATTTAATCTTTCAAAATTTATTTATTGACAGATAATCATTTTTCTTAAATTAGTATCATAATCTAATAGATTAATTGAGGTATGATTGAAAATGTCAACTGCATTTGAAGATATAAATAAATTAAATCGAATTATATCTGAAAATATCGATGATCCAATCTTTTTATTAAATGAGAAATTTGCCTGTGAATATTCCAATTCTAAAATTTTAGGAGAAAATAAACTTTTTATTGATTTTATTCACCCTAATGAAACTAAGCATATAATAAAATTATTAAAAAATGTTTTGAAAATTGGGAATGGGATTGGGGAAGCAAGGATGAAGCTCGAAGTTAATCAATATGATTGGTTTGAAATTAGAGGTAAACGAATTCAACTTGATAATAAAACAAAAAAAATATTTCTCATTTGTAGGGATATTACAAATTTCAAAAAAATGGAGGAATATTATAAAAATAGTCAGGAAAAACTCAATCAATTGGCGGATTCATTACCAGAAATTAGATATTGGAAATTTCTTCAATCTAAAGAAGGAATCGAAATAGTCCAAAAAACCAGGGAAATGTTAGAGCTTGTAATTGATAATATACCTCAATTAATTTATTGGAAAGATAAAAATTTGGTTTATTTAGGATGCAATAAAAATTATGCTCGAATAAATGGAATTCAAGAACCCTCTAACATTATTGGCAAGATGGATAACGATTTAGCTTGGTTAAAGAATACCTCATCTCACATTAAAGAAAGAGAAACACAAGTAATAAAAAAGAATAAAGCAGAATATAATATTACTGAATTATTAATTACCCCTGGTGGCAATCAAGCTTGGTTTGAAATCAATAGAATCCCCTTACATGATTTAGAAGGCAATGTTGTAGGAATTCTGGTTACTTATGAAGATATCACTAATCGAAAAATTGCTGAGCAAAAATTAAAAGAATCTGAAGAAAAATATCGTGGAATACTTGAAAATATAAAAGAAAGTTACTTTGAAGTTGATTTAAGAGGTAATATAACCTTTCTTAATGATTCATTATGTTACCTTATTGGATATTCACGAAATGAACTTTTGGGATTAAATTATAAATATATTACTGATGATGAAAATAGAAAAAAGATTTTTAGAGGGTTTAATAAAGTTTTTAAAACTGGTGTCCCTTTAAGTGATTTTCAATATCAATTTAAGAAAAAATCTGGAGAAAATATCATTTGCGAAACCTCAGTTTATTTGAATTATGATTCTAAGGGAAATAAAATTGGATTTAGAGGTTTAACACGTGAAATTACGGAAAAATACATCTTAGAGCAAAAGATTAAAGAGTCAGAAGAAAAATATCGAACAATTTTCAATGCAAGTCCTGATTATATTTTTATAACTGATATCAATGGAAATATTTTAGAGATGAATCCTATAATGTTAGAAAGAATTGGTATGACTTTAGAAGAAGTTCGTGGAAGAAATTTTTCTGAATTTTATGCAGGTGATAAACTTAATGAACTACAAAAAGTTAGTGAAAAAATTAGGGCAGGAAAAGCGGTTAAAGGAATTGAATTTAAATCTAAGTCTAAACTTGGAGAAATTCTTGAATATGAAGTTAATTCTGTCCCTTTAATGGAAGATGGAAATATTACCAAAATCTTAAATTTAGCACGAGATGTAAGCCTTCGAAAACAAGCTGAAGAACGATTAAGAGAATCTGAAAAACAATATAGATATATTATCGAAAATACTAAAGATGCAATTGTTATTATAGGTTTAGATGGAAAATTTAAGTATATTTCCCCCCAACTTACTACGATGTTAGGTGGTCGCGAGGTTAATCTTCGATCTGAATTATTTTCAAATATTCATCCTGATGATATTAAAAATCTTGTAGATTTGTTTTCTAAAGCTGTAAGAGAAAAAAATGTCTTAACCGGAGAAGAAGTTGAATATCGAGTATTACATCAAAATGGTCATTACATCTGGTTATCGAGTGCATCAAAAAATTACCATGATGACGATGGAAATGTGATTGGTTTTATTACTTTATTACGCGATATAACTGATAAGAAAATTGCTGAACAGAAACTAAAAGAATCTGAAAAAAAGTATCGTCATTTATTCAAAAGTTCTCCTTATGGAATTATCTTAGTAAATAGAAAAGGGCAAATTGTAGATGCTAATCCCGCAACTGAGATATTGTTTGGGAGAAATATGGAGGAATTAATAAATGAAAGCTTTTTAAATATACGCATAAAACCAGAAAAGCTCTTACCAGTATTTAAACAAAGATATGAAACAATTCTCAAAGGAAGAGTACCAAAACCTTTAGAAGTGCAAGTCACTAGATCTCAAGATGGAGGAAAAATATGGATAAACATTGATGATTCATTAGTGGAAGTTGGAGGAGAAATTCTTTTTCAAGTTATAGTTCAAGATATAACTGAAAAAAAAAGTGCTGAACAGAAATTAAAGAAATCTCAAGAAGAATTACAGATTTTAAATAGAGAATTAGAACAGAAAGTTAAAGAAAGAACTAAAAATTTAATAGAATCTGAAAGACAATATCGTACAACGATTAATTCATTAGCAGATCCGCTTCATGTTGTGGATAGAGATTTAAGATTAATTTTAGTCAATAAAGAACTTCAGATCTGGCTTAAAGAACTCAATATAAATTCAAGCATATATGGTAAAAAGGTTTTTGAAGTGTTTCCTTTTTTACCCTCTAAGGTTCATGAAGAATATATGCAAGTATTTGATACGGGAATACCTCTTATTACTAAAGAAACCATAATGTTGGAGAATTTTGATGTTATTACTGAAACTCGAAAAATCCCGATCTTCAGTGGAGGAAATGTTGAACAAGTACTCACAATAATACGAGACATCACTGAAAGTTTCAAATTAGAACAAGAATTGCGTGAATCTGAGAGAAAGTTAAGAGAACAAAATATTGAGTTAATGAAAATGGATAAAACAAAAAATGATTTTATATCTATGGCAGCACATGAGTTAAAAACTCCTTTAATTTCAATTTCGGGATACACTGATTATATACTTATGAAACATAGAAATCACCTAAATCCAGAAGTTACAGAAGATTTAAGAATTGTTCAACGAAATGTTAACAGATTGGAAATAATAATGGATCAATTACTTGAAGTAATGAAGATTGATGAAGATAAATTAAAATTGCAAGTAGAACCTACCAATATAAATAAAATAATTAATAACTGCCTTAATGAATTAAGTTATTTGATTAATGAAAAGAATCTGGAGATAATACTTAATATTGATTCTGAAATGATGTTGGATGTAGACCCAACTCGAATTATGACTGTTTTTACTAACTTGATCTCAAATGCTATAAAATTTACACCTGACTATGGGTGGATTGAGATATCTACCAAAAAAAATAAAAATCAATATATTTTTGAAGTAAAAGACAATGGGATTGGATTAACAGAAAATGAAATTGAGCGGCTATTCAAAAAATTCGAAAGGGTTAAACAACCAATAATAAGTAAAAATATTAATATAAAAGATACTGGAACTGGTTTGGGTCTATATATTACTAAAGGTATAGTTAATGCACATGGCGGAGAAATCTGGGCAACTTCTGAAGGTGAAAATAAAGGATCTACTTTCACCTTTGCATTACCACTTTAATTTTATTTAATTAAGAGTTCAATTATTTTTTATTTAATAACAAACAGAAATTTATATATCTGTTATATTATATTATTGAGTTTTCATAAACTAGACTATTGAATTGTCTTATTTGTTTAGAAATTCAAAATGGCTACATTAATTATCGCTGAAAAAAATAAAACAGCAGAAGCTATAGCAAAAGCTCTAGGCTCTGTTAGAGTAATAAAGAGAGCTAAATCTTTAAATATATATAGTGTTCCTTCAAAAGATATATATGTTATCCCTCTTCGTGGACACATTCTTGAATATAAAAATACCAACGTTTATAAAAGTTGGACAAAAACTAATCCAAGAGAAATAATCACAAATCCAAAAGCAATTGAAAAAATTCCTGTAATTTATGCGAACCCATATATTAAAGCTTTAAAAGAATATTCAAAAATTTCAGATCATTGTGTTATAGGGACGGATGCTGATGTTGAAGGATGCAATATCGGACTATTTGATGCGTTTCCATTTATCAAACAAATAAAACCCAATATTAAATTATCCCAATTATGGCTGAGCTCACTTCAAAAAAATGAGATTTTAATTAAATATAACAATTTATTACCTCCAAAATTCAGTTGGGGAGAGTCAGGGGAAGCTAGAGCAATTATTGACGCCATTATTGGCTTTTCTGCTACAAGAGAGGTAACAAATACTCTTCGCCCATTATTAAATAAATTTAAGGTTCAATTTACTTCAATAGGCCGTGTTCAAACCAGCCTTCTATATTTAATTTATTTAAGAGAACAGGATATAGTTAATTTTATTCCTGAACCATATTTTTTAATTGATGCCATTTTATCTCATAATAAAGGGACTTTCATTGCTCATCATCAATTCAATCCTTTTAACAAGAATGAAAAATCCAAAGCAAATCAAATTTTTCAAAAGATTAAAGATGAGGAAAAGGGGAAAATTATTGATAATTCTAAAAAATCACACAAAAGATTCCCTCCTACTCCATTGAATACTTCAAAAGCTCTTATACTTTTAACTAAAAATCTAAAGATTACTGCGAATACTGCCTTAAGAACTATGAATACCTTATATCTTAATAAAATAATTTCCTATCCAAGAACGGATAGTGATGTATACAAACCAAGTTTTAATCATCTCGAAATTTTAAAAAAAATCTCTTCACATTCTCAATTTGGATCTTATACAACAAATTTATTAAAAAAAAATCGAATAAGTCCAACAATAGGAAAGAAAGATGCGGGAGATCATCCTCCAATAACGCCTTTAGAAAGTTTAGAGATAAATAGTCCAAAATTTGAAAATGATTTACAGAAAAAAGTTTATAATCTGCTAACAAGGCATTATCTTGCTCTATTTGGGGAAGCTGCGATAGAATCAAAACAATTTTTAAAAATACTAATTAAAGATGAGCTATTTCAGGCTCAACTTGTATATTTGATTTCCCCAGGATATTTAGAAATTGTTCCTTTTCTTAAACCTAAATATGACGAGATTATTCAAATTTTTGGAAATGAAATTCCAATAAATAAAATCTTATTTCTAGAGAAAGAAACTAAACCTCAACCAAGATATACCGATACTTCCCTACTTAAATTAATGGAAAAAAATCATTTAGGCACAAAATCAACGAGGCCGATAATAATTAGATTATTACTAACTCGTAATTTGATAAAACGAATCAAATATAAATATATCATAACAGATCTAGGCAAATTTTTAATTGAAAACCTAATAGAGATATGGTTGCCGTTTTTAGAGCCCAATTTTACTAAGAGAGTAGAAGAAAAACTAGACGACATTAAAAATAAAAGAAGAAAAATGTATGATGTTGTAAATGATATAAGAACAGAATTTTTGGAATTATTTGACAAGTTTATAGCTAGTAAGAAAGAATTAATTTCTAAAGCTAATAATTATAAAATAAATTTTACTATACCTCTTACTACTTCTAATTGTCCTTACTGTAAAAAAAGCCCTATGAAATTCATAAATTTAAAGAACAAAAGATTTTTAGTTTGCGCAGATGAAAATTGCAAAAAATATTTATCATTACCGAAGAATGGAAAAATAGAGTTATTAGAATCAATATGTTCTATTTGCAATTTCAACATTTTTAAAATTTCTCTTAAAAAGAATAATAAATTTTACATTTATTATTTATGTCCTCAATGTTGGAATGAAGGCTTTAAAGATAAATCAGGAAAAGGTTTTTGTTCAAATTGTAATGAATGCAAAATTTTTAAGGATAAATGCATAAAAAAAAATAAAATATAAACTTCTATTATTATCAAAATAAAAGATCTATATTTTTGGTTTTACTATATGAATAAATTTGGACTTATCTCTTTATTACTAACATCTGTACTTTATTTTCTGCAGTTTATACCCTTAGGGATTTCCTTTCAATTTGAATCGCCATTCATAATTGCTCTAGTAAAAATTCCAATTCATATTTTTGCTTATGAAAATAATGAAATCTTTTTTTGGGGGATAATAGCAAATGGAAATTTCCAGTTCTGGTTTAATATTAATATTTTAACTGGTATTTTTTTATTAATTCTCACACCTCTTGCAGTTATTTTTACTTTTTTTGGTATGTGTAGAGAAGATCAGACTGGAAAAAAATTAATGAATGCTAATTTCATTATATTATTGGTTATTTTTTTATATACTATCACTGGGATTCCAATATATAGTGAAGAAATTTTTGGAAATAAATTTGGTTATTTTGAAATCTTTTTTTATCTCAAATATGGTTTTTATATTTTGTTAATTAATATAATAATTGCAGGTATAGGATATTTTACTCACCCAATTAAATAAATGGAGTTTTTTTTAAATGGCGTTAAAATCAGGTATTTTTGCTGGAATAATAGCCTATATAATTGCTTTTGTAGCTGAAATTCCCATTTATCCACCAGAAAATTGGGTAATCAACTTTAAATTATTTTCTTTAAACAATACTGTTTTTTATTATTGGGGCTACACAATTAAAGGACAAGGTGTTTTTACTTCCCTTTTAGGATCTTTTCCTGAAAGTCTTATATCTGTTTTTGTTTGGCTTTTTGTTTTTATTATTGGATTAAATTCTATAATGGCCTCAACATCTAAAGCAAACGTAAATAACTCTTTAAAGTTATTTAGGTTAAATATTTTATTACTGATTTTATTGTTAAGTATTTTTGGCTGGATAATAGTAATATTAATTTTAGAGGATTTTAGATCTTTTTTTGATATTATAGGATTAGGTTATTACTTAACTATTTGTGTTTTGATTCTAAATATAATCGCATTAAAGAAAGCAAAAAAAGCATAACAATTTCTATCATCTAAAGGAAATTTCTCGTCTCGAATCGATAAGCAGCTCTTGTTAATCCCACATAATTATCTGAGATTTTATAAAACATTTTATCATTTACAATTTTCTTCTGTAGGTAATTATTTTTAATAAAATGATTAAGTGATTCTATCATAGTACCTAGCGTAACTGCTCCTATAAACCCATGTTGTTTTTTAGTTACCCTTATTAATTCAAGCTCAGAATGCCAATGACCATCAAGTAATGCTATTAGAATTTCATTCTTAATTGGAGTTTTTATATCTTTAATTTTATTAAATAAAATCGAATAATCAGGTTTATAATATTTATTATCCTCAATTCCTTTCATTATTTAAATTACCTTTAAAAAAGAGAATTTATAATATGAAATAATACTAAATATTGTTATTTAACTAAATATATTATCACAGTATTATGAAAATTCAATTGGATAATATTCATTAAATCAAATTAGGGGGGATACCCTCTTTAAAATATTTAGCTCGAGTAACCCAATTGTCTGCAAATTCTGGAATCATGGCCAGAATAGAACCACCAATCCAAACGGAAAATGTTCTCTCTTGAGGAGCAATAATTCTGATGGCTTGATCATTTTTCTTTCTCCTAGCCAACTCTAATTCTAACTCCTGATATATACGTGATTTTAGATTAGGGAACATTGAAGACCCTCCCGATAGAAATATGTTATTTAATAAATCTGGACGAATATCTAAATCACAAGCTCCAATAACGTCCATTATAGCAACTGGTAATGAATCCTCCTCTAATTCTGAAGAAGGGTTAAATAAAAGCTCTGGTACGATAAATCTTTCTTTATTCAAAGAAATAGTTGAACCATCTGGTAGGGAATATTCTTTCTCATATTGTTCACTTCTTCTTAAATCTTCTTTATAATCTAGCGATACAAAACAAGCTTTTTCCTTTAATACTCGAACTAGTTCTCGTCTTATAGATGAATCTACAGACCATCCAATTGATTCTAATGTTTGTTCCATATACCGAGTTAATACTCTCCCTCCTATGTCCAAAATCTTAACGGCATGTTCCAATTTATACCCTTCAAAAATTGGAACAATTCTGGTATTACTATCGCCAATTTCAATAATCAAGCCTGTTTGAAATCCTCCTGAATATAGGGTTAACATAGAATCAAGTACAGGATAAAAAGCCATGCATTGATAATGCTCTAAGAAAAGTTCAAAAATTCTTTTTAAATCTTTATGCTGAAATAATGGGTGTACAGCAAATAAAACATGCACTAAAGTGGGATCTACTCTCAAACTATAAAAAATATAATCAATAATGTTTTCAAAACGTGCCCAATCTACAATAATCCCTTTTTCTATAGGATGAGAAATCTTATATAAGCCAATTGATTGAATTTCATCACCAACATAGATTTCATTTTCTCGAGATTCATTAGTAACATAATCAATACCTACACTTTGATATTTTGGCTGCCCAACCATTGTTAAAAACACCAAAGTTGGGAGGTCTTCTCCAGCGAAACCAGCCTTACAAGAAAATTGCCCAATATCTAATATAATGGTTAAATTTCCCATAATTTATGTTTATTCAAATTTCTTTTTTGCTAAATAGCCTAAAGACTAATATTTAATATATTATTATACTAATTCAAAAATATTATTTACTTCTACACTAATAAAATTTTTAGGGGAGTATATGTAGTCTCTGGCATGAATGCTTCACCATAATCAGCACTAATCTCATTCCCTCGTAAAATGGCAGTATCTTCTGCCCAATCTAAAACACGTTCTAAGACTTCTTTTTGAGAAATATATACACGATTAAAAATCTCTCGTTTATGTTCCCAAGTCTCAGTAATATCTACAATTACAAATACAGATCCTTCAATGTATTGAAATTTGCATGAAGGGGATTCATAATAATAAACTCCATAAGGCTTCCAATCTCTCCCATGACCTCCATAAGCTTTTCCAGTAGAACAATGATAAATTGCTTCTCTTACTATATGTGATAAATTTCGATGCACTCTATGAAAATCTGTATAATGAGGTAATAAAATTACTTGAGGTTTGTAATCTCTTATCAAATTCGTAATTTCTGATATTTTTTTTCTTTCTATCTCTAGATCTGGATAATTCAATTCTATAATTTCACATTTTAAAATTTCCTTTATAAAATCTAGTTCTTTTTCTCTCTGAGATGAAATTCTTTCTTTATCCTTTTCTTTAGCATACCCTCCTAACCCAGTTGTAGCTATGACAATAACAATTTCAGAACCAAGATCTTGATATTTTAAAATTGTTCCACCACAAGAAATTAATTCATCATCAGGATGTCCCGCAAAAACCATTAGTTTTTTTGGCACAATTATAGGAATCTTGTCTTCACATATCAAAAATGAATTTTCTGGCATTTAATATTAATTTTATCTTAAAAATAAAAAAGTTTATTGAATTACTATTTAAAATTAATATTAAGAATTGAGGATCTACTTCTTAAATTTTAAAGCTACAATAATAATTAATAAAAAGGAAGGAAAAATGTATCTTAACCTTCTATTCTCCGCGCATGATTTTTTTTAGTCTGTTCAATTCATCTAACATTTCATCTCTAAGAGAACCTAAACCACCGCCTACTTGAGGAGCAGCTGCAGGTGCTGTAGGAGCTGCTGCGCCAGGAGGTCTTGGCGGTCCGCCACTAGGAGCTGTGGCAGGTGGTGCAGCTGGAGCGGCAGGTCTTTTTGCAAATGTTGGTGCTTTTGGTGGACCACCACCAGCTGGTGCTTGAGGAGGACCTCCACCTGAAGGAGGTAATTTAGGAGCAGGTGGTAAGGTACCACGCTTAGGTGGACCACCACCAGGCGGTGCTTTTGGAGGACCCCCTGTTGAAGGGGGTGCTTTTGGAGCACCGCCACCGCTTGGTGGAGCAGGAGCAGCCGTCAGACCAGGAGGAGGTGGAACTGCTGTTGAAGCTTCAGTTGGACCTCCGCTTAACAAAGAGAATAATGTACTAGCTGCAGCTGTTTTTGCAGTATCGGGGGTTGCAGCTACTATTTTTTTTGAGGAAGTACTTACTGTTTGAACTTCTTCAACAGTAATTTCTTTTAAATCCTTCTGAGCTTTAGCTAAAGATTTGATAAAATCATTAATTCCTTTTACAGTCTCTTCAAGATCATCAGCTAAAGAAGTTAAGCCTTTTTTCATAAAATTTATAACGCGTTCGATTTTTTTTTGCTCTTTTGAAACCACGTCTTACTCAATTCCTCTAATATTATTGAAAGTTTGATAACAAGTTATTATTACTAGTAATAATCTAATATTTTAATTATATAATAAATTAATAGGTATTTATATTTTTATTCCATTCTTGAATGAACTTATAATTTGAAATATTCCTTAAATCTGAAAAAACGTTAATTATTAAAAAACCTAAACTAATAATATTATATAACATATTTCATTAGTAATTTTAAAAATTCAATTTTTTAAAAATACTTCATAATTGAATAAACAAAAAAGATGGTAGAAAAATGCCAAAGCGTGAACTCTTCATTAAGAGAGTGTATGAGATTGTAAATGAGCTTAAAATTCCTTTAATTGATGAAAGGGTGTATGACAAGGTTACTTTCAGTACGGGATCGGCGATCGCATCCGTCATTTTCAAATTTGAAGAGGATGAATCTGTAATCCGAGGGTTCCTCGGTCTTGCTGAATACTTTCATACTGTAATAATAAAGAGGAAGGATGAATTTTTCATTCCTCATGCGTCTATATTGTTCCGTTTGATTAGCGCTTAAATTATTAATTTTTTTTTACTTTTCTTTTAATAACAATAGGGAATTCCATAAAGTAGTTTTAATTGATTTTTTTTAAATCACTAATTACGGCTGGAATTTTATTCTTTATATGATTTTAATAACAAATTATATACATAATAATTTGAATTATTAATCATCTCTAATACTTCAGTCTCAGGGACATCATACCAATTTTTATACGCATCTGCGACTGCAAACCATAAAACATCCTTAATATTAGGACAAAATAAATCATCAACTCCCTTCTCAATCCTCCTCACAGTTCTCAAAGGAGCTGTCGGTACTGCTACAAAAATTCTCGAGGGATTATATTTTTTTATCATATTTAACGCTGCCAGCATAGTATAACCTGAAGCTAAACCATCATCAAGAAGGAATATATATTTATTTTCAATATTTTTTCTATAAAAATCCTCTGAAATAGAAGTTTTATTATAGAATTTTAATCTATCACTTATTTCTTCCTTAGTTAAATTAATTGAGTTTTCTACTGCTTTCTCCGATAAGTTAAGTTGATTTAATAACGGTTCGTTAATTAAAATTGTTCCATCAGTAGTTACGGCTCCAAATCCCGCCTCTGTATTATACGGAATCTTAA
>CAYSZJ010000004.1:64362-65428 GCA_964435435.1 uncultured archaeon | reverse complement strand
GGGAGTCTGTAAGCAATAAGCTGAGCGATCATCCCTCCCATTGAAGCACCACAAATATGAGCTCTATCAATATTAAGAGCATCCAAAAGCCCAACAGCATCATCAGCCATATCTTCTAATGTATATGCTGCCTCAATTTTTTCTCCTTTTTGTGCAGCCATGAATAATTTCATCAAATCTGGTTCACCTGCTTCTTCGAATTTGGTAGATAATCCAACGTCACGATTATCAAATCGAATCACAAAAAAGCCACGTTCTACAAGTTTTATACAAAATTCTTCATCCCAATTGATCATCTGGGCACCAAGTCCCATAATTAATAATAAAGGCTTTGATGAAGGATCCCCGAATGTATCGTATTCTATTTCAATATTATTAACTTTTGCCTTTAACATTGTTTTTTCCTCTTAATACAATCTTAATTTATTATTATTTGAGTTTTATTGAATTAGTATTAATTTTCATTAATTTAAAATTATATCAATTTCAAAAATTCAATTATTTTGCTTTATACTAGTCAAGAAAATAAAATTACGGAATATGCTGAAAAAATATATTTGTTGAAAAAAAAGAAGTTAATGATATTAAATTCTCTTTAATTACCTCGTTTTAGAATCAACCTTTTTCCTTACGTAATTCCCAGAATGTCCAAACTGCGAAAGCAAGATCAATAACCCCAAATAAAATAATAAGCGGGCTCACCAACTCTAATACGACATGTACAATTAAGAAAATAATTACTAAAGCTCTTGTCTGCACTGTCCACATAAAAAACTTTTTCATTCCTTCCTCATCTAAGGCTGCGCGAATAAAGTAATAAGCTAAAAATAAAAATATCATTCCTAAGACACGTGAAACTACGTCAGGGGGATTTGGTTCAGCTAATATGGTAAACATGAGCTCAGGAAAAAACAAAAATGTTATCCCTAAAAATATTAAATATATACCGAAAATAAAGATAGATAAGGCAGCTCTGCTCATATCTTTAAACATTTAAAATTTCACCTTTTTATTTTTTTAGTAATAAATACATGTTAAATTTATCATAGATTTAAATTAGAAAGAA